>JAJPJU010000055.1 GCA_021324035.1 Spartobacteria bacterium
ATTATTCTCGCAGTTCTCGCGCTGATCGCCGGGTTTCCAGTGTTCGCCCAGAATTTTCTCGTTGTTCCGCACGAGAAGGAAGCCACGTTCATCGTGCCGGCCCTGGCAATCGCTGCGCTGGTCGTCGGCGCCGGAATCGCCGTCCTGCTTTATCGCAAGCGCGAGCATGACCCGATCAGCATCACATTCATCCGTAACCGGTTCTACATCGACGAGTTTTATGAATGGCTGATCGGAGCTACCCAGGAATTTTTGGCGCGAGTCGCCGAATTTTTTGATCGCTGGATCATCGATGCCGGCGCCGTAGGCGGAGTGAGCGGCGCGACGTTTGGCTTCGGATCGCTGCTCAGAATGTTTCAAGTCGGAAACCTGCAGGCTTACGCCTTTCTGTTCGGATTGGGAATTGTTGCTCTCATCTACTTCGTCATTTTCCACTAATGCTTCTCTTCCTCGTTCTCTGTCCAATAGCCGCGGCGATCCTGATTCTAATCGGCGCGCCGGCGCGGTTTACGGCACTGGTTGCGGCAATTCTGAATTTGATTGTGGCCGTCGCTCTTTTCGTGGAGTTCGATCGAACGGCGACAGGATTTCAGTTCGTCAGCTCGATGGCCGTCTCGACAGATTGGGGAATCCATTTCGCCTTCGGAGTTGACGGCTTGAGCCTGCTGATGCTTTTGCTGGCAAGTCTGGTGACCGTCGCTGCGATCTGGTTTACCGGCCAAGTCGACAATTACGTTCGCGCATTTTATGCCTGCCTCTTGTTCATATCAGCGGGCGCCATCGGGGCTTTCGCCTCGATCGACCTGTTTTTCTTCTACGCCTTTCATGAACTCGCTCTCATCCCGGCGTTTCTGTTGATCGGGATCTGGGGCAGCGGCAATCGCAGCCGCGCCGCGTGGAAAATCACGATTTACCTGACGGTTGGCAGTTTCATTTTGCTGATCGGACTAATCCTTCTCTATCAAAGCTTTCCGGCGGCAGCGCGGAGCTTTGATTTTCGGGAATTACAATCGGCCGCCGCCGCACGTGCGATCGCAGCCCCGGCCCAGCGAAATATTTATCTTTTGTTGCTGATCGGCTTCGGCGTTTTGATTTCGCTTTTTCCATTTCATTCCTGGGCGCCTGAGGCCTACGCATCCGCGCCGGCGCCGGCTGCGATGCTTCATGCCGGAGTGCTCAAAAAGTTTGGCCTGTACGGTTTGTTGCGTTTGGCGGTTCCACTTTTGCCCGACGGTGCGCACTACTGGACCCAACTGCTCGTGATCCTATTGCTCGGCAACATCATCTACATCGGCCTGGTGACGATCGCGCAAAAGCAACTCGATTGGATGCTTGGTTACTCAAGCGTGATGCACATGGGTTACATTTTTCTCGGCATCGCCAGCGCCAACGCCATCGGCAACACAGGCGCCGCGACGTTGATCTTTGCGCATGGATTATCGATCGCGCTGCTATTCGCAGTGGCGGGGCAAGTTCGCGAACGCACAGGCACGTTAGCGTTCGATGATCTCGGAGGTCTCGCCAAAGTGATGCCGTTTGCGGGCTTGATCTTCGGATTCGGGGCTTTCGCTGCGATTGGTTTGCCGGGATTGGCGAACTTTGCCTCGGAAATCATGATCTTCTTCGGAGCATTTCGTCACGGTTGGGAAATGCAACGGTTTCATCTTTTCCAAATCGCGACGGTGCTGGCGCTTTGGGGGGTCGTCATTTCGACGGTTTATATGTTGCGGGCTTATCGCGCCACCTTCATGGGAACAATGCCGGAACGTTGGGCGAAGCTTAGCGACTTTGGACTCGGTCTCCGAATTCCGGCCGCGCTGTTGATTGCCGCGCTCGTGGCAGTCGGATTTTTTCCACAAACCGTCGTGAATATCATCAGCCCCGCGATTCGAACCTATTTCACCGCGAGCAAATGATCGCCGCGATTCCTTCATTCCATCTCGAAATCGATGTGCTTGTTCTCGGCATTGTCATTCTCCTGGTTGAAACCTTCGCCACCAAAATCGACAAAAAGGTTTTCGCCTACGTCGGAATTATTGGCCTGACGCTCGTTCTCATCGCCAGTTTCTTTGTTTCAACGAATCCGGCCGAACAGACAGGGCCATTGTGGAATTTCTATACCGCGGATGGGTTGGCGATTTTTTTCAAACGCTTCGAGCTCATCACGACAATCGTCGTTCTGGTCATGATGATCGACTATGCGCCGGTAATGCGCCGGGGAGATGATCATACCGCCTCCAACCTTGGCGAATTTTTCTCGCTGCCGCTTCTGACCTGCGCAGGCCTGATGTACCTGGTTTCGGCGGTCGATTTCATTTTTATCTTCATTGCTCTCGAACTGGTAAGCATTTCGTTTTTTGTTCTGGTCAGTTTCGCCAGGCGCGACGCAGTCGCTCTCGAGGCGGGAATAAAATATCTCATTCTGGGCGGCGTCTCGGCGGCCTTCCTCGTTTATGGAATCACCTGGATCTTCGGTGTGACCGGCGAAACAAACCTGCAGCGCGTAACCGCTGCGTTCGCCGGTGGCAATGTCGATACTCAGGCCGCGACTTTCGGTGCCGTGCTAATCGTAGCCGGTCTTGGTTTCAAGGTCGCGGCGGTGCCGTTTCAAATTTGGGTCCCGGATGTTTATCAAGGCGCGCCGACTCCGGTTACGGCGTTTTTGTCGGTTGCATCCAAAGCGGCCGGCTTTGTTGTTCTCATCCGCGTTCTGCAGCCGTTTCTGATGCTGCCGCACATGCACCGCCTTCTGGTGCTGTTGGCTTTGCTCACCGTGATCTACGGAAATCTCGCGGCGCTGCCGCAAACCAATCTCAAACGTTTGCTTGGCTATTCGAGCATCGCCCACGCCGGTTATTTGCTCATCGCCGTTCTTTGTTTGGACGGCGCGGCCATGACTTTTTACCTCGTCGCCTACCTGTTGATGACACTGTTGAGTTTCGCCGTTTTGATCATTGTTTCGCAACAAGCCGGCGATGACATTTCGAGTTTCGATGGACTGGCGAAACGGCAACCCTTTCTAGCCTTCGCCATGGTCATTGCGATGGCATCGCTCGCCGGCTTGCCTTTCACTGCCGGGTTCTTCGGAAAATTCTTCATCTTTGCCGCCGCAATCGAGCAAAAACAGTTTTTGCTCGTAATTGTCGGAATCGTCACCGTGGCCTGCGGATTTTATTATTATCTCAAAGTCGTTCGCGCGATGTACTGGCCGGCCGCACAACCGGAACTGCAAACCCAGCCGATTCAAATAAGTCCCCTGTCGCGAGCGTTGATTATTTTGATGATAATCTCGACGATCGGGCTCGGAGTTTATCCACAGCCAATTTTGCGCGCGATCAAACCGCAAAGCGGATCAGTCGCAAAATCGATGACGACGCCGATTCGTTAGGCGAATCAGTCGCTCAGTTCGACGTTCCAGTAAGCGAGATCGACGAAGTGCCGCCAGCTCTCGTGTTGCGGCGCACTAAATGTAACATGCAGGAACGGCCGCCATTTCGGCCGCTTGGGTTTTCGAATCAAGGTCATCTGCGCTTCATGCGGAAGCCGGTTTCCTTTCACGGTGTTACACGGAATGCAGGAGCAGACGACATTTTCCCACGTCGTGTTCCCGCCCCGATCCCGCGGGATCACGTGATCGAGATTCAGATCGTTGCGATCGAACATTTGGCCGCAGTATTGGCACGTGTTCTTGTCGCGCTCAAACACGTTGTGGCGGGTGAACTTTACTTCCTTCTTCGGCAAACGATCGAAGAACAGGAGGACGATCACTCTCGGCACGCGAATCCTCCACGAAATCGTTTGGACCAGCTCGTGGTCGGGCGCGTTGCTGGAAAAATCGCGCCAGCTTTCGAAATCGTGAGTCAGGAAATTGTTCGTGTCGTCAGACGAGACCACATGGGCATGACCGGCATAAACCAGGGAGAATGCGCGTCGAGCCGAGCAGATATTCACTGCCTGCCAGAGGCGGTTAAGTACCAACACCTGACTGTTTAACAACGAGTGCAAGGATCTTCCTCCTGCGCTTTTGCCACCTTTTCAGTGGAAAGTGGCGCGAAATTATCACTGTCGTTTTGCGCTGTCAACGCGATGAGGCCGGCGGCCGACATGCTGCCAACCTCTACGGGAGGCTTCTAGGCGCTGGCCAGGACCGAAGGTTTCTTGTCCAGAACGGCCATCGCTTGCTGCAGTTCTTCAAAATCAAATGGCTTCGACATCATCATGTCCACGGCCAGTTGTTCGTAAGCGCGAATATCCTCGTCTGAAAGGTAAGCTGATAGAACGAGAATTTTCCCGCCAAATTTCTTTACCCGAAGCTGGCGCACCAATTCGAGACCAGTCATGTGCGGCATTCGGTGATCGGTAATAACGACGTCAAACGGTTTGAGGCTCGCACCGATCTTGATCAGCGCCTCCCAGCCGTTTCTTGCGGTCGCTACCTTGGCGGATGGACCACCGAGCACCATGGCAATCATGTGCGCTACCGCTTTTTCGTCCTCGACGACCAGGATCCGCATATTCCAGCGATGATCTAGCAAAACCCGGGCCTTCGCCGCGGCTGAGTTGGGCCGCATCGCGAGAACCACGCCGGGCAGTGCGGCGACATCCGGCTATCGTCGAACCGGACGGACCGCCGCTTTCTTCATGAAATTGCCTGGGAGTCGCTTTTCGTCGTCAGGCACCGCGCCCGCGGAATCGCCAAGACTTTGCTCTTCTTCCGGCAGGAATTGTTTAAATCGATTTTTGTCGATCGCTCTCATGAACGCTTCGTGCGGCGTGACCGTTCCATCTTTCAAAAGAGCAAGGATGGCGTCATCCATGAATTGCATACCCTGCGCTCTTCCGGAAACGATCACGTCCTGAAGTTTTTGGGTGGCGCCTTCGCGGATGATGGCGGAGACAGCGGCATTCGCGACCAGAATCTCATTCACCGCCACCCGGCCCGATCCATCCGCCTTCTTCAGAAGCAGTTGTGCGAGCACGCCGCGTAGCGAATTCGCCAGCATCGCCCGGGCCTGCGGTTGCTTCGGCGCCGGAAAAACGTCGACCATTCGGTCGACAGTCTTGCGCGCATTGTTGGTGTGCAACGTCCCGAACACCAGCAACCCGGTTTCGGCCGCCGTGAGCGCGAGCGAAATTGTTTCCAAATCGCGCATCTCG
>JAJPJU010000054.1 GCA_021324035.1 Spartobacteria bacterium
CATCCAGCAAACCGGTGTTTCGATTGTCTCGCCTTCAAATTCGACGCCGCGTGATTTCAGTTTTTGAACCACGTCGTGAATATCCGAAACCTCAAAGGCAACGGTCGTGCCTTCACGCGACGGTTTCCAAGCAGGATGGCAACCGACGCCAATCGTGGTTGGGCCAAGCTCATATTCGACCCAGGCGCCGTCCATTCCGGTTGTCGCCGGTTTTAACTCGAGTGTTTCCTGATAAAATTTTCGGGCGCGCTCTTTGTCGGTCACGGCGATGGCAATAAACGCAACTTCGTTGGTAATCATTTTAACGGTCTCCGCTGTTGAACTTGGGACTGAAACACGAATGCACACGAATAAACACGAATTTCAGGCTCCTTTTTGTGTCTATTCGCGTCCATTGGTGGTTACTTCGAAAGAGCTGCGGCAACGACTTTCTGCGCGGCATCGGCCAGATCGTCGGCAGTGATTAATGTGACGCCGCTTTCTTTCAGGAGCTTTTTACCTTTCTCGACATTTGTTCCTTCAAGACGAACCACCAAGGGAACCGTCAGTTTCACTGTCTTGGCCGCGCTGATGATGCCGTTCGCGATCACGTCGACTTTCATGATCCCGCCGAAA
The DNA here is from genome assembly GCA_021324035.1 of Spartobacteria bacterium. Taxonomy (GTDB): domain Bacteria; phylum Verrucomicrobiota; class Verrucomicrobiia; order Chthoniobacterales; family UBA10450; genus AV40. Next base: position 616 of record JAJPJU010000054.1, read on the forward strand.
ATATTCACCAGGATCGCCTTTACGTTTTTGTCGGCGATCAGGATTTTGAACGCTTCAGTCACCTGTTCTTCAGTCGCGCTGCCGCCTACGTCCAAAAAGTTTGCCGGATTGCCGCCGTAGAATTTAATGATGTCCATCGTGGCCATGGCGAGGCCGGCGCCGTTTACGAGACAGGCAATGTTGCCGTCGAGCCCGATGTAGTTGAGTTCGTGCTTCGAAGCTTCAACTTCGCGCGGATCCTCCTCCGCGGTGTCACGCATCGCAGCGATTTCCGGATGCCGGTAAAGCGCGTTGTCGTCGAAATTGAATTTTGCGTCGAGAGCGAGGACTTCGTTGTTCGTGGTCACAACCAGCGGATTGATTTCGACCATCGAACAATCGCAGCCGATAAATGTGCGATACAAACCATCGAACAGTTTGGCAGCGCCTTTGGTTTGTGAATGATCGAAGCCGAGTTGTTGCGCCAACTTTCGGGTTTGAAACGGTTGCAGACCGGCCAGCGGATCGACCGGTTCGCGAATAATTTTCTCAGGATTCGTCGCGGCAACGCTTTCAATTTCGACGCCGCCTTCGGTGCTTGCCACTACCAGCGGCGCCGCAGTTGCGCGATCCAGCAGAATCGCAAAATAAATTTCGCGGGCAATATCGGCCGATTCGGCGACGAGAACTTTATTCACCACGCGCCCCGCGGCTCCGGTTTGATGCGTCACCAGAGTTTGGCCGAGCATTTTTTCCGCGACCTCACGGGCTTCCCTGGCCGATCTCACGACGTGGACGCCGCCTTTGAATCCGTTCTGGAACGTCCCCTTCCCGCGCCCGCCGGCATGGACCTGCGCTTTTACGACCAGGTTCGCCGCGCCCAGTTCACGCGCGATTTTCTCGGCTTCATCGGGAGTTGAAGCAACTTTCCCGCGAGTCGTGGCGACGCCGAATTTTTCGAGGAGCTCCTTAGCCTGATATTCGTGGATGTTCATTCGACAAAAACCGGGAGATCGTGCAATTACCGCGCGGATTGCACATCAGCAATGCTTTTTCTTTGGCCTTGTCGTTTTCGAAGCGCGGTGGCTAGTCTGGCTGTCCAATCACTTATGAAATTCATCTGCACTCTGATCCTGGCCCTTTCCTGCTCTACTATTTTCGCGGCCTCACCGGCTGACGAAAAAGCATTCACCGATAAATACAAAACCGCGTTCGAAGCGAAGGACGGGAAAACGCTGGAATCGTTTCTTTACACGGCCGGCTCTGACCCGGGTGCGCTCGAGTTCTACAAAATGATGTTGACCGCCGAGACAGGTTCGAAAATTTCAAAGATCGAACTCGTCGCTCTCACTCCTGATGAGGTGGCAAAGGCTGAACAACCCCAGAAAGGCCCGTTCGGGGATATTTGCATGACCCTGAAGCCGACTAAAAAATTGCAAATCACGGTCGACCAAAAGGATGCTAATGGGAGCTCAAACAGCACCAGCACGCGTTTCGTGGCCGAGAAAGACGGCAAGCTCGTGATTCCCGTGCCGGGACCCTGCAAATAAAGCGTTGCAAAGCGTACTTGCGGCGGAAAGTTGCGGCCGGTGCAAGATAATCTGAGCGACAAGATCGAGAACGCTGTCGGGACCAAACATTTGCTCGCTCCCGCAGCAAAGAACATTCGCGCGCTTCTGTCCGGAGCGTCTTCCGATCTTTACTCGCGCGTCATTAACGAACTCGTCTCCGGAGAACATTGGGACGAGCTCAACGATCGATTTTACAAGACGCTGGAGTTTGGAACCGGCGGCCTGCGGGGGCGCACGATCGGAAAAATCGTGACGCAGGCGGAACGCGGCACCGCCGGACCGGACGATCGTCCGGAATTTCCGTGCGTCGGCACTAATGCGATGAATTTCGCGAACGTGAATCGCGCGACCCAAGGCCTGGTCGCCTACGCCACAGAATGGCATGCGAAGAATAAAATCGAATCCAAACCGCGAATTGTCATCGCCCACGACACGCGATTCTTTTCCAAGGAGTTCACCGCGCTCGCTGCAAAAGTCGCAGCGGAGAACGGCTGCGACGCGTTTGTGTTCGATGGACCACGCTCGACACCCGAACTGTCATTTACAGTGCGATACTTGAACGCAACCGCGGGAATCGTTATCACCGCCAGTCACAATCCTCCTCACGATAACGGCTACAAAGCTTATTTCGCGGACGGTGCCCAGGTGATTGATCCCCACGCCGCGGGAATCATCGAGAAGGTCAATGCGATCAAGAGCGAGAATTATCAGCCGCTCCCGAAGAACCAACAAGGCGAAATCACAACGCTCGGTCCGGACGTGGATGAAGCCTACATGAAGCGGCTTGAGACAATTGTTGTCGATCCAAAGGTCCTGGCAGACGCCAAATCGCTTCGCGTCGTTTTCACGCCGTTGCACGGCACCGGTGCGATCACTCTCCGGCCGCTGTTCAAGCGGCTCGGGCTCAACGTTGCGATTGTGCCCGAACAGGAAAAACCTGATCCGCGTTTCTCAACCGTAAAATCTCCAAACCCGGAAAATGCCGAGGCGCTCACCCTTGGGATTCGGCTCGCCGAGAAAAACAATGCCGAGATTGTTATCGCGACCGATCCCGATTGCGATCGGATCGGCGTCGCCGTGAAAAGTGCGAACGGCGAAATGAAACTCATTACCGGAAACCAAATCGGTTCCCTGCTTTCCTACTACCGGCTCAAGAAGTTTTTCGAGCTTGG
>JAJPJU010000115.1 GCA_021324035.1 Spartobacteria bacterium
GTAATCGAGTCCGTACCCGACGACGAATTCATCCTCGATCTCAAAACCGAGATAATCGGCGTCGACCGCGCGATCGCGTTTTTTCTTTTTACTCAGGAGTACACAAACTTTGATACTCCGCGGCCCGGCGCTCTGGAGTTTATCGCGAATCGCGGCAAGGGTGTGTCCGCTGTCGAGGATGTCGTCGAGGATCAAAATGTGCCGGTCTTGCACGTCCGGGAGCGCGATTTGCTTGAAGATAACTTCGCCGCTGGTCTGGGCTCTGCCGTGATAACTCGCGACGCTTAAACAATCGAGGCGCAGCGGAAGTTGAATACGTCGCATCAAATCGGCCATGAAAACAAGGCTGCCATTCAAGACCGCGATCACAGTCAGCTCCTTTTCGGCGTAATCTTTGGAGATTTGCGCCGCGATCTGGTCGAGCCGGCTCCATATCGTCGTTTCGTGAAACAGGACGCGGTCGAGATCGCCTTGCATTCGATATAATTAGGCCACGTTGGTTGAAAAAGATCAACGCGCGATGCGGCTTACTTTAAAGCGGTGTCGCATTTTGCAATCTCGCGAAATGTCTTCTCAGGCTTATCAGCGTAGCGGCCGCCAAATGCAGCGACTATTTATCGCGTGGCTGGAAAGCGAGTTCGCGGGCCTCCGCGAGCAGGCGTTTTGTTTCGTTCGGTTTGTCGCGGTAGAGCGGCGCAAGTTTCCCTTGATCGCGTAGATTTTCCCACAATTGGAGACTGTGATTCAGATGGTCTGCTGACTTGTCCGCCTGTGCGGGATCGTGGTTGGTTTCGGCCAGAAGCATGAAGGCTTTTCCGGCATCCAGCCACAATCGGGCGAGTGCAACCTTCGCTTTGATATTGGTGGGCACGCGAGCGACGGTTTCTTGCGCCAAAGGGAAAGACCTTTCGAAAGCGGATTGGGCGCCGACGACATCGTGTAGGCGCGCCCGGACAATTCCAAGGTTATGATAGAGATTGCCCAGTCACGCGACACGCTGGCGGGATTGCAATCGACGCTAGTCCAACGCCAACCCCAACGCCGGTCAATAGTCCGACTCCAACTCCTACGGCAACTCCATCATCAAGCGCGACACCTACTCCAAGCCCGACGCCGATTTCGTCGCCCACGCCTACACCCACCCCGACGGCGGCGCCTAGTCCGACACCGACTCCGTGTGGACATCGTGGATGCGGCCCAAGCCCGACTCCAACGCCGACGCCGACACCGCTACCAAGCGCAACACCAAGTCCTACTCCAACCCCGACTCCAACTCCCACCCCGACGCCGACTCCGACTCCTCCGCTTAGCTCGCCGACGCCAACCCCGACTCCTACCCCAACGCCAATACGCAGGACGCCATGATCGGGCTTTGAAGGCGTTACTGCGGAAGGGCGAAGAACGCAGGTCCGAGCGTCACTGTACCGTGACTACAACAGACGAAGCCAGCCGGCGTAGAGTCGGCGGTCGCTATCTCAACACTGCATCGCACTTTGCGATCTCGTGTGTAACCTCGTCCGGTTTGCCTGCGTCGAGCGGAATGAGTGTGCCGTTGTCTTTCAGTTGGCGCCAAATTACTGCACTTTGAACGAGCTGCTCGCGAGCCTGCTGCCATTCAAACTTGCGATCGGCTTCGGAGCGGCCGCTTGCTTGAGCCAAACGCGCGTGGATTTTGCCGATTTCCAAATGGCGCAACGCCAGCCGTGCTCGCAATCGCGCATTGCTTGGAGCTTGGGACGCGACCTGCTCGGCCAGCGATAACGCTGTACTCATCGCCGTCATTGCTCCGTGCGCATCGCCATCTTCGATCAGGGTTTGCGCGATGTCAGCTTGAATGGTTGAAACATCGTCTTTGGCGCGGGCGTTGGATGGTTCGGCGGCCAGCGTCGCTTCTCTGATAGCAAGAGCTCTGCGGTAATTTTGGATTGCCAGTTTATAACTGCGCTGAGCGGCCAGCGCTTCGCCGAGACGCTGCACCGTAAAAGCGACATCCGACTTGTTTTGCTCATTATCAGGATCGGCGCCCAACAGTGCTTCGCTGATGGCCAGTGCTTTGCGATGATTTTCCAGCGCGCCTGCTACGTCACCGGTTCTCAACAGATCCTGGCCAAGCGCATTGTAAGTCACCCCCAGGCTGCGCCGAACGTCGCTGTTCTTCGGATCGGCTGTGGCAATGCGTTGCAATTCAGCGATTAGCTGGCGCGATTGATCGATCGCCTGAGCGATTTGGTTGTTGTCGACGAGCGCATATCTCAGAAACGCTTTCGCGGCGAGCAGTTGAACACGGTAGGTCTGATTGTTGGGATCGGCAGCGGCTAACTGTTCCAGCATCCCCACCGACCGGCGTTGCATCGCGAGCGCACCGGCAACATCGCCGGTCGTATCCAAAAGCATCCCTTCACGATTGAGGACCTCTGCCAGTTGCGACGTTACTTCGACATTTTGGGTATTGGCCGCCGCCAATGGTTCGAGCAGGTCTTTGGCTTTTTGGTAGCTAGCCAAAGCACCGGCGGTGTCGCCAAGATTGGCAAAACTCTCCAGCCCTTTGATGTCCCCGATTTTTTCGTCGAGCACCGCCATGGCAATTCGATGGTCAATCTTTGCGGGGTCGATCGCCGCCACATGCTCGCGAAGTTGCCGTGCCCGTTCATAGCTTTTGAGGCCGGCTTGAAGCTCGCCTGTAGTGTAAAGCATGTCCCCGATGCCTTCGTAACTGTTGGCGACTTCGTTCTGGAGACCTGGATCTTGCGGAGCGCTCGAAAGCAAACTTTCACGAATCTCCAACGAACGCCGATAGCTCTTTATCGCGCCGCTCGTATCTCCAAGATTCACATAATACGAGTTCCCCTGGATTTGCCCGACCTTCTGATAGGCGGTTGCGAGTTCTCGTAACAAATCGCGATCGTTACTTGCTTCGCGCGATAAATTATCGAGGTACTTGAGCGCATCCTGCACGAGTTTCTGACGCACGGCCGTGGAACCTGGCAGCGCCGCGATCGCGTCGTGATAATCGAACAAAACCGAATGCGCCAATTGACGAACCTCATTGAATCGGCGATTGGCGCGCCGCGCTTCAGTTGTCGTAGTAATAATCCCTGCGGCTAAAATCGACATGATCAAGGCGACGACGGCCACACCGATTTTATGGCGCCCCATAAATTTGCCGGCCCGATAGCCGACCGTGTCTTTACGCGCGCGAACCGGCAGTCCCTCCAAGTGCCGGCGAATGTCCGCGGAAAATCGCTCTACTGAAGCGTAGCGGCGCTCCGGTTCTTTGCGAATCGCCTTTAGAACAATGTTATCCAAGTCACCGCGAAGCTGGCGTCGAACTTTTTCGATTCCGATTTCAGCCCGGGAGCTCGTGACCGCTGTGCTGGGCCGATCGGGGTTTTGCTCACGAATAGCCCTTGTAACTTCGTCCGGGTTGCGCGTCTTGAGCCGATAAGGACGGCAGCCAGTGAGCAGTTCGTAAAGCAAAATGCCTAACGAATACACATCACTCACTGTCGTTACGGAATCGCCCGCCACCTGCTCGGGGCTGGCATACTCCGGGGTCATTCGCCGCTGCAACGTCAACGTTACTTCGGGCGTTGATTCGTCGAGAAGCTTGGCGATCCCGAAGTCGAGCAACTTGATCTCACCCAGATTGGTCACGAGAACGTTGGTTGGCTTGAGATCGCGGTGAATAATAAGGCGTTGATGTGCGTAACTCACCGCTGAGCAAATTTCGCGAAATAAAGTCAGCCGCTCATTCACCGACAGCTTGTGCTCGTCTGCGTATTTGGTAATTGGCTTCCCGTCCACATACTCCATCACAAAATAGGGCAAATCGTGTTCGGTCGTTCCCGCATCGAGAAGAGCAGCAATTTTTGGATGAGTCAGGCGCGCGAGGATTTGTCGTTCACTGGAAAATCGACGAAGCACCTCGTCCGTATCAGTGCCGCGTTTCAAGATTTTGATCGCCACCTGTTTTTCAAACGCACCGTCGGCTCTCTCCGCCAGATAAACCGCGCCCATTCCTCCCCGGCCGAGTTCGCGCAAGATCCGATAGGCGCCAACGAGTTGGCCGGAAGCCAAACCCGACATTTGACGGCGAAGCACGTCAGTCGTTCCCTGCGCAAACTTTTCGATTGAGCCGGTGGTTTGCTCGACTAGCGATTCGACTTCGCGGAGAACGTCCTGGTCATTTCCGCATCGCTTCCTGATGAACTCGGAACGTTTTTCGACCGAGGTTTGCTCCAACGCCTCGGCAACAATCCTCTTGATCAATTGCCAGCGTTCGGCGGTTAGTTGCTCCTGATCCTGCGGCTTCAATTATTTCGCGCGCGCTAAATCTCTCTGAAGCCAGCGTTTTGCCACCGCCCACTCGCGTTTGACTGTCGTCGGAGAAATGGCGAGCGCAGCCGCAATTTCTTCGATGGTTAAGCCGCCAAAAAAGCGCATCTCCACAATTTTCGCCTGCTCGTCGTCCAGGCGTTCCAGCCTTTGCAGAGATTCGTCAACTTCCAGAAGATTCAGCTCTTTAACGGCGGGAATATCGATGTTTTCGTCGAGCGCGATCCGCACCGCATCTTTGCCACCGCGCTTTTCAGCCCATCGCGCATTGGCGTGATCAATCAAAATCCGCCGCATCATTCGCGCAAAGATCCCGAGAAGCTGGGCCCGATTTTGCCAGGCCGACTGCCTCTGATTCGCCATGCGCAGATAAGCTTCATGAACAAGAGCCGTGGGCTGGAGGGTGTGATCCGGTCGCTCGCTTTGCATGAATCAGGCTGCCACCCGCCGTAACTCGTCGTAAACCGCCGGCAACATTCCGCGAAGCGTGTCCGCGTCCGCCGCGGACACAGTCGCAGTTAGATCGTCGATTAGCTCACGGGTTAGAACTGCCACTGCAGCCATACTCGCGATCTTACGCTTTTCCGGAGAAAGCGTCGAGGCCCGTGAAAATTGGTGAATTTCTTGGTCTGTTTCATCCGGATTTCCCGCGTTCTGGACAAAGCACAGGTATTTTTATGAAGTCAAAATCCCTCGCCCCGTTTTCCATTTTAGTGCCGATCTTTGCCGTTCTGGCCTTTTCTGGAACGGCGGTTCAAACCCCCACCAGCGTTCCGGTCGCGTTTTATCATGCCGAGGGCAACGGCAACGATGACACCGGCCAGCACAATGCGACGGTTCCGGTCACCGATGTCACCAATCCAGGGCTCAATTACACCTCTGGCAAGATCGGGCAGGCCTTTAATTTTACGGGGCTAATAAACCTCGGCGGGTCGCTAACGGGCACCTACGTCGACTTTTCCGGAGACTGGATGGCGTTTGAATCGTTTAGCCTCGTGATGTGGATTAGAGACGACGCCACCGGTGCTTCGCCGCAAACGACCTCCGCCCCGGTGATCGCGATGCTCGATAACTTTAACGGCACCGATTGGTCGATCACTTACGACCATGTGTTAGGTCCGGTTGGTCAGGGCAATCAGTATCTCTACAAGAGTTCCGACGGCGTGCAGATCGCGTTCAGCACCAACCCGGGAACGTATCAGCAGTTGACCATCACGCGGGATGGGTCGACCCGCGTCACTCACATCTACACCAACGGCCAACTCGTCGGCTCCGCAACCGGCAGCGGCGATTTGTTTCTCGATCCTTCGCTGGTTATCGGCATGCGAGCGGGAACAAATTTCAATGCCAATACCTACTGGCATGGCGCGATCGATGAGTTCCGAGTCTACGATCACGTGATCACCGCGGACGAGATTGCGGCTTTGCAGTTGGATTTCGATGCGGTCAGAGACTTCTTCGCCACTACAAATGGCAGCAACCAGGTTTGGCAATATGGCTTCACCGCGCTCGATGGATCGGGCTTCACCGGTTTCTCGAATCCGGGCTCCTTTACTGCGTCATCCGGCGGACCAATGAGATCCTGGCACACGCTGGTGAACGGCGCGCAAATGTCCGACATGGGACTCGCCTACAATGCCAGTGGCCAGGATCAGATATACAACATTTGCACCCTGCAACAGCCGGACGTCCTCGGTGTGTTTCCCGGAAATGACGGACGCAAAACTGTGGTCCGTTGGACCGCCCCGACAAGCGGCACGTATTCAATTCAAGGTCGATTTCAAAATATCGATCATTCGAGTTCCGACGTTTCGATCATTCAGAATGGAAACATCGGTTCACCGCTTTTTAGCGATGAAGTTGACGCGCCGGGTACTTGCCAGCAAACAACCGTCACAAAGCCGTTTTCTTTGACTACATCAGTCAATGCGGCTGACACGATCGATTTTCGCGTCGGTTGGGGCGACAACAGCGAATTTAGCTTCGATGGCACTGGCCTGGCCGCGACGATTACCCAAACGACGGCTGGACCAAGTCCAACTCCCACGCCGACTCCGTTAGTATGCCCGGCCGGATTTGCGGATTGCGACGGCAACCCGGCCAACGGGTGCGAGGTAAATCTTAATACCGATTCCCAAAATTGCGGCGCCTGTGGCATCAGCTGTCCGTCCGGCTCGCATTGTCAAAACGGTACCTGCGTTCCGAATCCTTCGCCAACTCCCACTCCGACGCCAACTCCGACAACACCGCCGAATTCACTTCCGCACATCGGATCTTTTTCCTTCAATGGACCGACGGCGCCGGGAGGAAGTGCTACATTTGCTGTCTCAACCGACGCGGGACTGGCCGTCCGTATTCAGTCGACCACGTGCACGCCGGCATCCGATCCAAGCTGTGAAGGAAGCTGGACGGATCTGCCTGATGGGAATGGCGGACACATGCACGAAGACAGTCCGGGAAACTATTCGCTTACTACTACGTCCTATCCCATTGCGAACGGCATTTACTTCCGCGCGATCTCGTCGAAGACCGGATTCAGCGATGGTAAGTCCGATGCATTCGGACCCTACGACTTAGCGACGCTCCCGCACATTGCCTCATTCTCGAAGCTAGGACCAAGCAAGCCGGGTGACAGCATCACCTTCGGTGTCGGGACGGTTGCGGGATTGGCCGTACGTATTCAATCGACCACTTGCACGCCTGCATCCGACCCAAGCTGTGAAGGAAGCTGGGCGGATCTGCCTGATGGCAATGGTGGGCACTTGCACGAGGACAGCCCTGGGAACTATTCGCTCACTACGACATCCTATCCGAAGGCGAACGGCATTTATTTCCGCGCCCTCTCGTCGAAGACCGGCTACACCGATGGTAGGTCCGACGTCCAGGGTCCTTTCGATTTGGTCGCTCCGAGCGTGCAACTGATCGGCCTGGAAGTCACTCAGGGAGTCCAGAACCTTAAGAACGATACGCCACTGGTGGCTGGACGGGCGACATTTGTCCGAGCCTATGTAAAGAACGTCGCGTCTAGTCCCGGTCCTGTCTCAGCGACTGCATCACTCACGGCGCGAGACACGGCGACAGGAACGGTTTTGGGAACGATCAAGAACAGCAACGCCGGCGGAAAAATCAAAATCTTGCCGCAGTCGGTGGGCGGGCCCGGTCCACTACGATCCAATCTTGACGACAGCTTCTATTTTGAATTGCCGAATGGGACTTATCTTGGCCAACCGGATTGGACCAAGGCCGGAACCGTCGAATTTACGTTCACCGCCAACGAGTTCGCCGTTCAGTGCAACGAACCTGACGGCACGCCCGATTGCAAAACCACTGTTCAATTTCAAAAGCGACGGCCATTTACCTTCAGATTAATTCCGACCAGCGGAACCGATAGCAAAGGCAATCAGGTTTATCCGTCTTTGGCTGATGAGTTTGAGACACTAACAGAGATCGTGGCCAACTTTCCGATTAGCGGACTTGGCAGCGATGGGATGACGGTGACGCTGGATAACCAATGGTCGGTGAGTCAGGAGTATTGCTCGCTCAACGGCATTACTGCGTTGAAGAATCTTGCAAAAGGAAAGCGGACTAAAGATTTGCTCAATGGACCAACCGAAGACTTCTATTTCTCGCTTGTGCCGGAGCTCGTGGTAGCTGGCGGCTGTAGTTCAATTGCAGCCACGGGTCTGGCCGACCTTAATTACAACCCTCCAAAGGTGCCGCCCCCACCAATTGGCATCAAAACCGACAATTCAGGGAACTCCGCGGTAGGAGTCGCTCAGTGGTACAACTCGCGCGCGCACGAGCTTGGACATAACTTTGGTTTTCCGCACACTTGCAACAACAAGGATTCCAGCGGGAAGTTCACTGAAGGAGGATGCATACAAATCACGTCCAGCGATGGCACAGTGACCTTACCGGACGGAACTATCAGCTTGAAAAAAGCAGATTACGATCCCGACACTTATTTCGGGTTCGACGCATATCGCGAGACGGTTACGGGCGTAGTTAATTCAAAGGGCTATTTAAATCACGGTCGGATTTACGGTCCAAACTCTCCCGATATGATGAGTTACGGCCCCGCGGCATGGATATCAGGTTACAGCTACAAAAAGATATTCAATTCGTTGGTTCCGTTGACGGGTTCATCCAATTCACCTGCCGAACCAGGGCCAGAAAAGGTTAACGTATCAACTGGCAAGGTCTTCCTAATAAATGGCTCGGCGAATCTCTCAAGCGGCACGGGTCAGATCGGTTCCGTTTACACGATCAACTTTGGCGGCTCAATCTCTCTACCGGCGCCGGGTGATTGGAACATCAGCATCAGAGCTGGTCGGGGAAGCGAGCTGGCAAACTACAGCTTTAATCCTACGCTCAGTTCCGAGGGCGGAGACATGGCTGGATTCTCCTTCGCGGTGCCGTGGACGGCCGGCGCGCAATCCATTGTGCTATTGCATAACGGCACCGTTATTGCCACTCGGCCGGGGTCAGCCCATCCGCCCGCCGTAACCGTCACGTTCCCCAATGGCGGTGAAAATCTGACCGGCCCATCAGCCACGTTCTCATGGACAGCTAACGATCCGGATGGCGATTCGCTGACCTACGCCATTGATTACAGCATTGATAATGGCTCGACCTGGAAAACCCTCGCCATCGATTTGAATTCGACGAGCTATCAAGTCGACCTCAACGCCTTGACTGGCAGCAACCAGGCCTTGATTCGCGTGACGGCAAGCGACGGCTTCAACTCTTCACAGGCACAATCGCAGGCGAGTTTCACGGTTCCGAAACATGGACCAAAAGCGGGGATAACCGCGCCGGACGCTGGCCACCTCTACGTCGGGGACCAGACCATTGTGTTCCGAGGTATCGGTTTGGATATTGAAGACGGCATCTTAAGCGATTCCAGTCTGAGTTGGTCTTCGGACCTCGATGGCCCGCTGGGAACTGGCGGTGCGCTGTCGATCGATGCTTCGACCCTACAGGAAGGCACCCATACGATTACACTAACGGCGACGGACAGCGATGGACAAACCGGCACGGCGACTGTTCCGATTGTGGTTGCTCGGACCCGGCCCGCTTTTCCCGCAACCTTGTCGATAGACTTGACGCAACTGTTCTTCAATGGCGATTCATCGGGTGGACAAGTTACCCCTCAAACTATCTCCATTCGTAATAGCGGCGATGGCGACTTAAACTGGTCGGCGACGACTGATCAGGACTGGATTCATTTGAGTTCTTCGGAGGGGGACGCGCCATCCAACCTCGACGTGACTGCGAATGCGACCGGACTGAGCGCCGGGCAACACATCGGTCATATAACTCTCACCGCCCCGGGCGCAGCGAACAGCCCACAGACGGTGACGGTCACCATCTCAGTAGCTCCTGCAACTCCTAGCCCTACTCCTACCCCTACACCTACTCTGACACCTATTCCTACTCCCACCGCTACACCTATTTCGACGCCTACTCCGACCCCGTGTGGGCATAATTGCAATCCACGCTCGACGCCAACCCCGACTCCGCCAACGAGCGCCACACCTACTCCAACACCTCCGCTTCCTTCACCCACGCCGACGCCAACCCCGACTCCGACCCCAACGCCTTCGCTTTCATCGCCTACCCCGACGCCGACTCCTACCCCAACGCCAATACACCGGTCTCATTGACCTGACTCAAGGGCGCCCTGATTCAAGATTTCCGGGTTGCTTCGATTTCGCTTTTGGTTAGCGAGACTTGGCGCGCCGGCTAAGTTTGGGCCATGCAGGTGCTTCACGACCGGCTGGCCATTTCAACAAAGGGAAAAGGGACTTGCGAAATTACCGATGACATCCAGAGCAAGATCGACAAATCTGGCGTCCGCGACGGAACGGTCACCGTTTTCGTTCAGCACACGAGTTGCAGTCTGACGATGATGGAAAACGCGGCGCCGGCGGCGCGGCGCGACGTTGAAAGATTCTTCGAGGAGTTGGTGCCCGAAGACGCCGATTACGAGCACGATGACGAAGGCCCGGATGACATGCCTTCACACATTCGAATGGTCCTCACCCGCACGAGTGAAACGATTCCAATCGTCGACGGCAAACTTCAGCTGGGCACCTGGCAGGGAATTTTCCTGTTCGAGCACCGGCTCGCACCGCATCGGCGCCAGGTTCATCTAACAATCATCGGCGAGTAAGTCAGGCGTAGACAGCTTCAACCAGTCGCAACGATTTCAAGTTCAGCAATACCGACTGCTCCATTTGGTTAATCACGTAGACGAAACTGATTTTGTTCTCAGGATCGGCGAAGGCATGACTGCCGCCCGCGCCTGGATGTCCAAACGCGGTTGTCGATCCCGCGAAGATCTTCTTTGCGGATCCGCTCGCCTCTTTCATGAAACCGGCGGAGTAGGCCGTCGGTATTTTGAAAATACGATCCATGCCATCGGTCCAAGTCGTCGTCATCCATCGAAATGTTCGCTGGACGAAAAATGGTGCGCCACCGCTCGCGAGGATCGAATAAAATTTGCCTAACGACTTCGCGCTGGCGATTCCGCCAAAGGAAACGAACGAGCGTGCGCGATTCTCCGGCTCGTTCATGTCGCTGACGGCGTTCAGACCGGACGGGGAATTGAAAGCTCGCCGGGCCAGCGTTCCCGGTGTGACCAGATCGCGGTAGAACTGTTGCGGCTCAGGGGCCTTGCCGACTTTGGCCGCATACATGGTGGCGACGCGATGATTTTCGAATTCGGGCAAACCGATCCAGATATCGAGCCCGAGCGGCTCGGCGAACGTCTTGCGCCAGTATTCCGAGATGGTCGCGCCTGCGATCCGCCTAACGAGTTCGTCGATCAAAAACCCGAACGTGCGCGCGTGATAGCCGTGTCCTTCGCCAGGCTGCCAGTTCGGTTTCTGCTCTTCCAGCGCATCGATCACGGCCGGGTAATCGCGAATGTCGACGTGCCGATCGAGCGCGGCCAAGCCGGCCTGATGTGACAACAATTGCGCGAGGGTGATTTGGTCTTTGCCTGCCTGCGCGAATTCCGGCCAGAACTCAGCCACCCGGCGTTCCAGGTTGATCTCGTGTTCCTGCAGAACGTGCAACAGACATGCAGAGCCGAGCGCTTTTGTCGCCGACCAGATCAACACAATCGTATCCTCGGTCCATGGTTTCTCGCGCCCTGCGTCCCTGAATCCGCCGTGAAGATCAAGAACCGGTTGCCCGTGTTGCCAAACCGAAACCGCCGCGCCGAGTTCGCCAAAATTTTCGAAATTTTCCCGGAATAACGGCTCAAGCCGCGCGCGCAATTCGTCGGAATTCAGTTGCATCGTTTAGGTGGAACGCGACCTCGAGGCGCGTTGAGATTAAATCGCGCCCGGAGAGCGCGATCCACCTAAATTAATTCCCGGACCGACTGAAGGTCAGGATCCTTTTTCGCGATGTCGCGGAACGACGGATCCATTTTGAAACTGGTGAGCAGATGCACCTGGGCCGACTTGGAATTGCCGAGGAGAGCATCGTAGCAGCCCATATTATAATAATAGATGGGCTCGCGCAGCAGAGCGACGGGCCCCTTGAGGAGAAGTTTCTTGGCCTGGAGGGTTTTGCCCAGCTCGTGCAAACAGAAACCAGCGTGAAGAAATCCGGCGGTGCATTGGGGAGCAGCCCGGCACAGCCTTCGGCTAACGATTAGCGCGCGGGCCCACTTTTTTTCCCGCATCAAATGATGAAGGCGTAACTGCAAGGCCTCAGGCTGACTTTGCTCCGCCTTTTCCAGGGCGTTCAGCTCGGCAATGGATTCGCGGTTCATGCCCAGTTCGGCATAGCCGGCCGCAGCCCGAAGTCGCCATTCGTAGTCCACGAAAGGCTCTAAGCAGGGAGCTTGCCAAGAGGGTAGCGCCGGCTCGCCGAGCGGGCCTGGCGATCGAGGTCATTCGCCTCGGGCTAGAGAAGCAACCCTTCCAGCTCGCCGATACGCCGGTCGAACAGCCGCAACGTGCTCTCGATTGGCGCTGCGATGGTCATGTCGACCCCGGCCGCTTTGAGCGTTTCCAGGGGAAATTTTGAACCACCGGATTTCAAGAAGCCAACATAGGCATCGACCGCACCGGGCTCGTTTCGCAAAACTTTTTCCGACAGCGCGACGGCTGCCGAAATTCCAGTGGCATACTTGTAAACGTAGAATGCACCGTAAAAATGCGGAATTCGCAGGCACTCCAGATCGAGTTGCGGATCGAGCACAAAATTTTCCGCGAAGTATGCCGCCAGCAATTTGTGATATTCGGATTTGAACACATCCAGAGTGAGCGCGGCCCCACTTTCTTCAATCTCGTGGACGACTTTTTCAAACTCGGCAAACATGGTCTGCCGAAAGAGCGTGCCGCGAATGTCGTCGATCTGGCGATTGATGATATAAGCGCGCATTTTCGGATCGCGCGTTTGCTCGAGCAGATAGTGGGTTAACAGTTCTTCGTTAAACGTCGATGCGACTTCAGCCAGAAAGATTGGATAATCGTAATCCTGATATTTCTGCGATTTTTGCGAGAACCAGGTATGCATCGAGTGACCGGCTTCGTGGGCCAGGGTGTAAAGATCGGCGAAAACATCCTCTTTATAGTTCATCAGAATGTAGGGAGGCGCGCCGTAGCTCCCTGACGAGAATGCTCCGCTGCGTTTACCTTTAGTTTCGTAACGATCACACCAGCGGCCGCGCAAACCGTCATGAAGAACCTCCGCGTATTCTTTCCCAAGCGGTTCGAACGCCGCGACAACCTTGTCGATCGCTTCATCGAACGAAATATGCGATTCGATTTCGGATACCAAGGGCACATAGGTGTCATAGTGATGCAGTTCGTTCAATTTCAGAACGCGTCTGCGCAATTCAAAGTATCGAAAGAGGGGCGTGAAATTCGTCCGCACGGATTTAATCAGGTTCTGGTAAACCGAAACCGGCACATCGTCGGGAAACAACGCCGCTTCGAGAGACGATGAATAATTTCTCGCCCGGGCCCGGAACGCGTCGGCCTTGACCGAATACGCGAGCGAACTGGCCAGGGTGTACTGATGGTCCTGGAACTCAGTGTAAAACTGTTCGAAGGCGCGTTTGCGCAAGCCGGCATCACGTTTGATGAGAAACGAACTAAACGAACTTTGGGTGAGCGGTTTTTCGCGGCCGGTCTCGTCCGCGAGCACGCCGAATTTCATGTCGACATCGGTCAACTGCGAGAACGTGTCGTCGTAGCCGTTGAGCGCCGCTGCGCCGAGCGCCAAAATCCGCTCCTCAGGTTCGGAAAGGACGTGCGGTTTCAGGCGTCGGATCTTGTGCAACCGGATTCGCCATTCCGCGAGTGCTGGGTCGGACACGAACTTTGCAAACGCCGCATCGTCGATCGACTGAATTTCGGGAACGACGAACGCGAATGCTTCGCCGATGTGCGTGAGCAGATTTTGGATTTGACCGACACGCGCCAGATATTCGGTATTCGCGCTGTCCTCGGCCGACTGGAGTGACGCGAAGTGATAGAGTCGCTCGATTTTTAGATCGAGCGCCTTTTCAAATTCCAGACAGTCCGCCAGATTTTTCGCAGACTGACCGAGCTTGCCTTTCCATTCCTTGATCCGCGGATAGGTGGCCTGGACCCAGGCAAAATCTTCCTGCCATTTCCCAACATTGGAGAAAAGATGGGTGAGATCCCATTTGTCGGAATCAGGAATATCAGCGCGAGTTGGAGTATCCACGACAGACTCTCGCACGAAGTCCACAAAGGACGCAAAGGAACACCACGATTTTAACTTCGTGGCCTTTGTGTGAGGGCTCTAATTGCAGAATGGTGGGCGATTTTGCGCATTGCTTGTTCCAGTAGCTCTTTGCCCGGCGGAATCTTGTGCCAGGGCGATGCGCCGGACGGATGTGGCAGCGGAATGAGATCGAAACCGTGCCCGGCCCGGCGAACGCGAAATTTTTTCCCGATCACATGCTCTAACTTTTCGCATTCGATAAATTGGATAACCGCCAGGCGGCCCACCGGAATAATCAGGCGCGGTTTAAGGATTTCGATTTCTTCAGTCATCCAGGGCGCGCAATTACGAATTTCATCCGGCGCCGGAACCCGATCGGTTCCTCCCGCCGCTTTTCCCGGGAAGCACCGGCAAACCGCCGCGAAATAAATTTTCGAGCGGACGGTGGCCTCGTTCATTCCGCAAAACGTTTCGAACCAGCGAAACAGCGTTTGACCGGCGGTGTGGGCAAATGGCCGTTTCAATGTCGGTTCACGCGGACCGGGCGCCTGGCCGATGATTATCACATCGCTGACAATCGGACCGCCTGAAACCGGCGTGGATTTCATTCGTGGACAGCGCCGGCATCTTCGTAACCGCGAAATATGCCGGGCAAGGTCGCGGTCTTTGATGGACGCCGGCATCAGCGTCGGAAAATCGAGAAGAGCAGACTGAGCACAATGCTAATGATGATGCAGGTAACGATCGGAAAATAAAACGCGCCGTGTTCGCGTTCGATTCGCACGTCCCCGGGCAGACGCCCGAGCCATTTCGGAGCGAATCCGCTCCACAAAATGAAGCCGAGCACCACGGCAATCACGCCGATCACCACCAGAAATTTCCCGAGATCATGCACGATTCGATAAGGTTGCGCCGATCCTCAGGAGGCACAAGGTTGAGGTTCGATGGCAGTGCAATTTAGAGATTATTATGAGACGCTCGGGGTCTCCAAAAACGCGACCGAGGACGAAATCAAGAGCGCGTTCCGGAAACTCGCGCGCAAACATCATCCTGACGTCGCCAAGGACAAGAAGACCGCGGAAGAAAAATTCAAGCAGATCAACGAGGCTTACGAAGTCCTGAGCGATCCGGAGAAGCGCAAGAAATACGATCAGCTCGGCGCGAACTGGAATCAACCCGGCGGATTTCAACCGCCACCGAATTGGGGCGGTCAGCCCGATGGCGGATTTCATCAATATGGTGGTGACGGCGGAGGCGGTGTTCAGTTTGAGTTCGGCGGCACGGGCTTCAGCGATTTCTTCGAAGCATTTTTTGGCGGGGGACGTGGACGTTCGGCCTTCGGCGGATTTGGAGGGCGACCAGCGACGGCGGAACGCGGAGCGGATGTCGAGGCTGATATTTTGGTTACGCTGGAGGAGGCGCTGCACGGCTCAAAGCGTGCGGTTTCATTGCGCCGGCCCGGTTCAAACAGAGTTGAAACGTATCAGGTAAAAATTCCGCGCGGCGTTCACGAAGGTCAGCGCATTCGATTGGCCGGGCAGGGAGAAGCCGGCGCGGGTGGCGGCAAGAGCGGCGACCTTTTCCTTCGGGTTCGTTTGGCCAAGCATCCGGACTTTACCGTCGAAGGCAGCGATCTTATTCACGAGGTGAAAATCGCCCCCTGGCAGGCGGCTATCGGGACCGAGCTGAAGCTGCCAACTTTGGAAGGGAGTGTTCGGCTCAAAGTTCCAGCGGGAACCCAGGGCGGTCAGCGATTTCGTCTGCGCGAACGCGGTCTTCCCAGCGCCGCCGGAAACCGCGGTGATCTTTATGTGGTCGCGCAAATTCAGATTCCGAAAAAATTAACGGAACGGGAGCGGGAGATTTGGAGCCA
>JAJPJU010000269.1 GCA_021324035.1 Spartobacteria bacterium
CTAAGCGGCCGCAAAGTTGTAATGGGATATCCAGGGCATCTCTGGACCCAGGGATTCGATGATTACGGCAAAACCAACGACATGCTGACAAAGATGATGCAAGGCGGACCGGAGTGGAGGGATCTCGCTCGCACTTTGCAAGTTCATTACATTTTTTGGGGACGCGAAGAAAAAGCCAATTACGCGGCAAGTTCGCGTCCGTGGGAGAAAACTTCACCGATGGTAGCTTCCGGAACCTGGGGCGCCATTTACGATTTGGAAGGCGCGGCGACGCCGGCAAAGGCGACGCCTTAATTTAATCCGCTAACGAGCGCTTAAAACAAGTTGACCAGTCGCCACCGGTTGATTTCCGATCACTGCTTCTACTTCGAATTGCAGAAGTTGATCGACTTCGCCCATTTTTCTGGCGCGCAAAATAATTTTCTCTTCGGGCCTCACCGGTCGTAAAAATTTCATCTGCCGAATCGCCGACAGCAGGAAACGGGTCTTCGAAGTTTCGTCGTGGGCGGCAATTCCCGCGGTTTGGGCGAGGGCTTCAGTCAGAATGACTCCCGGAACCAACGGTTCACCGGGGAAATGGCCGGCGAACATCGGATCGTCCTTCGAAAACTCCGTTTCACATTCCGCCGACACGCCCGGCTCGCGCGCCACCAAATTCCGGACAAAGACAAACGGCGGCCGATGGGGCAAACCTAGGAAGTGATGAGTGACGGGTGACGGGTGATGAGTCCCCGCATTTTGTTTTTCTCTTGTCACTCGTCACTCATCACTTGTCACTGTTTTTTCACCCGTTGACGAAGTAGGCGAATTTCCAGCTGCCTTTGACGCGGGTAATGCCGGCGCGATAGCCGTCGTAATTAAGAGATGGATCGGCAAATTGCGGCGGAGCCACCAGGAATGCGCCTTTCTTGACGAACCGCTCGGATAAAATGCCCTCCAATTCCGGCCAGAGATTTTCCTGGTCCCAATATTGAAACACCCCCGGGCCGGACATCGCCGGGTCGAGCTTGTAACCGAAATCATCGGTCATCATTGATTTCAACGTTCCGGTATCGCGTTGGGAAACAGCTTTGCGAAGACGCCCGACGAAAGCTTGGAAATCGACATCGGAGCTTTCGCGAAGATTGGCCTTGGTCTTTTTCTTAAGCGCTTCCTGCTTCAGCTTCTCTTTTTTCTGCTCGGGCGTCTGGCAGGCCGAAAATAAGAATGAAACCGCGAGCAAACTGATAATGACGACTCTCATCGGACTTAACGTCTGTCACGTTTATGACTTGGATTCAAGAGCAGACGCGAGAGTACGCTGGCGCCTGACTCGAACCGGATGAGTAAAAAAGAAAAAATAAATCATGCTCGCCAGATCGATCATTGATGCGCCCGGACTAACCACGCGACGCGGGCCGTCTCTCAAGGCCGCAAACACATTTTCGATCGTTAGATCGCCGGGGCGCGGAATGCTGGTGTAGTGACGCCCGAATGCATGAAGCTGATGCGCGTCAGAGGTGGCGATAATCGGCTTGCCATACTTCTTGGCGACTCGCACCGCGCGTCGATTCAAATCAAACAATCCTTTGTGAAAATGGCACATCTCGATCGCATCGAAACAATCGATCTCGTCGAAAAGCCGACCGCCGATCGACCCGCCCAGGACATAAAACGGATGGGGCGCGATCGTGAACATCGATGACCCGCGTCGCGCACGAAGTTTTCGGACATCGTCGAAATTTTTGAGTCCGGCGACCTCACCGGCGGTCACGTTTAACAGGATCGCGTCCGCCCCCTGCAACCTGACCTCGGCAGCGGGAATCAGAAGAATTCCCATCTTCGCAGCGTCCGCGAACACTTCGGCGCGATCGAACACCGCGTCATGCAAGGTGATGGCTAAAACGCCGAAGCCGAGCTGTTTTGCCCGCTCCAAAAGCTGGTGGGCAGAGTAATCGATGACGTCTTTTGGATCGTCGAGGGTGTGAATATGAAGGTCAACCTTGATCCAATCGTGGTTGTCACAATTATCCATGCTAATGCTCGATTGCTGCGCCGTTGCCTTGGCGAAGGCGGGTGCTCATTGTCTTCTTCTTTCTGTCCCTCTTAATCCTGGTAAGAGCAAGAGTCGTGAAAGGGACAAAGCGCTTGCGGCATGCAGGCTCCCATCTACCATCTTCTATCTTCCAGGCACGCTCGGGTGGTGGAATGGCAGACACGTACGTTTGAGGGGCGTATGCCGAAAGGCATGCGGGTTCAAGTCCCGCCCCGAGCACAATTTTTCGTCGAATTGCTAATCAGCGACGCGAGTGCCCGGCATGATGCCCCATGCCGCCAAACCCGTTGCCGGTAATTCCCCCGAGTGCCGGTTGCGCCAGGCTACCGCCCTCCATACACATCGGATTCATTGCTCCGTGAAGTTGCGGCCCAACGCCGCCCTGTCCCATTTGGTGGATCGAAACTTGGTTTTGGGCGCCCGCCGCTTGGGTTGCTGGCATGCTGTGCGAATGCTGATTGCCAAGCGTGAGATTGCTCGTGTTTTGCCGTGCGGATCCACCGGCCGCGTTAGCCAACGGATTTCTCGCAATTTGCCGGCTATTCAGGCTCCTGCCATGCGCTGGCAATGTTTGCTTGCTCGATCGACGGCTAAGCTTCGTCGCACTCGATCGAACGGAATTACTTTTCTGACCGGTGCTCGAGCTTGCCGATGTCGAACTCGTCTCTCTCGATAGGCTGTTGCGCGTAACGGTATTCGAACGCGACGAATCGGAGTTGTTCGCCGATCCATTGTCAGCAAAGCGGCTCGGATTTGGCGGCAGCGAGTAAGTTGGACCTTGGTGAGATGGCGGCGGGGATGAAAGTGACGATGTCGAATTGAAGCCAGCTTCGCGCCCGTTCACCGCAGCTTGGGAACGATCCAACTGAAGATTCGAAACAAGCTGTGACGGGTCGAGACTGAAACTCTCCGATCTTGACGAGTCAACCTCCGGCTTTGAATAAACGGCATCGTCCGGCAGATGCGCTCGTCTTCGGAAATGCTGCACGTTCTCGGAGACGAAGAGGGTGCAGAAAAAAGCGATCAAACAGGAACCGACGACGAAGTTAATGTTGACCCAAACGAATGGGCCGATCCGAATCTCTCGGCGACAGAGCCGCTCGGTTGGTTTCGGAAACTCAATGCCGGCATGGTCCGACTCGGCCGGACCCGGCAATCCGGGATTGACCAGGATCGCCGACACGTCGACGTCAACGGTTCGGGGCGTGGGGCTTAACTCGTCGTGGGGCGACATGTTGCCCAATTTGCAGCACAAAATGTTCCGGCCGACGCGGTGGAACGCCTAAATTGGATCTGAGTTAAAGAAATATGAAATATTTCGGAACTTCGGGCTATCGTTTCTGTAGAATCTAATGGAGGGCTCTCTTTCAGACGAAAGCGGGCTCCCATTGAACAAACCAGAAAGATATTATCATCATGAAATCACTCCAACTCTCTATCGTCACCCTCCTGCTTTCCGCTGTTGCGGCATGGGCGTCCTCCTCCACCGGTCCTGCCAGAATTCAAGGCATAGTCGTAGATTCCAAAAAAAATCCGGTGGCCGGCGCGGAAGTGCACATTACGGCTAAGGACGGCAGCGGCCTCCAAAAAATCGCTCGCACCGATGCCGGCGGCCAATTTGGAGTCAGCGGACTTCCGGTCACCGATTACGAAGTCGTTCTCATCGTGGGGCGCCAGGTCAAAGCGACGCTGACCAATCAGCACGTTTTCACCGACAAACCGACAAAAGTGGATTTCAAACTTACCGGAACCTACAGTACGACGGGAGCGAAAAAACACACTCACATGGTTTATGTCCCGGCCGAAACCGGTAGTAATCTCAGCGGTCACTGGGTGGAAGTCGACGACGTCTCGGGCGCCGGCGCAACCAATGGCGAGGTGAATCGCCTTTCAGGCGACGCCGTGCGAAAAATGCAAAGCGGCGGATCGAACTCCGGCGGTAACTAAAGTTTCACAATTTTGGTTCGGAACGCGCGGTGGAAACGCCGCGCGTTTTTTTTGCACCCCAAAATCTCCCGATTTTTCACAGGAACTGACGCCCCCGCATTCTGTAGAAAATAATGAGGCGCCGGATCCCTACCCAGCAGGATGAAACAGCGAATCACTGACAAGACTTCGGTTCGACCTGCCATCAGGCTCGTCGTTCTGGTAACGATGCTGTTCGCTCGAAACCTGGTTGCGCAAACATCGACGGTCGAAGGGACGGTTAAAGATCCAAATGGGCGACCGCTGGGCGGCGCGGACGTTCGAGTTGAGCTAAAAAACGGGAACGGCGGGAGACAGGTCCGAAGTGACGCCAGAGGACATTACGTTGTAGACGGTCTCGCTCCGGGAAAAACCTATCGGGTGACTCTTTTGATCAACGGCAGCGTCAAAGCCTCGATAAACAATGTCCTGGCAAAATCAGGAGCTACTCAGCTGAATTTTGATCTCAGGACCGGGTCAGTTGCCGGAAACCACGTCGTCGTGAAAAATGGCAAGCGTTACGTCTACATTCCATCTGAGACGGGATCGCATCTTGGAGGACGTTGGGTTGAAGTGGACGAAAATGGCCAGGCCGACTCGGTTGGAGTAAATAATGTCGAACGAGCGGGCTCGGAAGCTCTCAGGAGAATGCAAAGCAATAGCGGCGCGGTTGGAGAAATGGGCGGCTCCGGCCGGTGATTTTCAAATGTCACGATGGTTGAATACGTTTAAGCTTGTCTAAACAGGTGGTCGGGGACGATGTGTGCTTATGCAGTCAAGCGCCGCTGCTGAGAGCAAGAACGAGCGAGGCGTTTTCGTCACGACCCGCTGGAGCATGGTGCTTTCCGCAGGCGGCCCCGATGCAGGAGAACGTAAAGGCCAGGATGCCCTGGCCGAGCTCTGTCGAACTTATTGGCGTCCGATTTTCTCGTTCGTTTGCTGGCGCGGATATTCGCCGGAAGACGCCCAGGACCTGACCCAGGATTTCTTCGTAATGATCTTCAGGCACAACTGGTTCGAGCGCGCCGATCCGAGCCGCGGCCGATTCCGATCGTTCCTGCTTAAGTCATTAATGAACTTTCTGAACAACGCGGCCGATCGAACCCATGCTCAAAAACGCGGTGGCGAGATGAAATTTATTTCCTGGGACGAATGGATTGCGGAAGCGCCGTCGCAAATTTCTATTCCGAACAAGGCGCCTGAGTCGGTCGCTCCGGAACTGTTGTTCGATATTCGCTGGGCGACGACTGTGACCGAGCAAACGCTGCGTCGTCTGCGCGAGGAATACGAAAGTAAAGGCCGGCTGCGCTTGTTTGAGATTCTCAGCAGTTATCTTACCGGAGAACGTTCCGACGCGTCGTATGCCGATCTTTCGTCGAAGCTCGGAATTCCGGAGAGTGCGGTGAAAAAACAACTTCATAATATGCGGCAGCGCTATC
>JAJPJU010000205.1 GCA_021324035.1 Spartobacteria bacterium
TTCTTGAACGGCGTGCGGCGATACACTTTTCCATTGGCCACTGAGTTCATCGCGCAACCGCCGGCCAGCGCCAGATAATCGCTTGGATGCAGTTTGTGCAACGATTGTAGCAACGCAAAAAAGGCTTTCTCGTAGGTAGCCTGGACCGAACGGGCGATGTCCTTGTGTTTTTGTTCGATCGGCTCGTCCGGTTTGCGCGGCGGACCGAGAAGATCGATCAGCGGACGGCGATAAAGAGTTCCGACTTCGGGCGCGCAATCTTTCCAAGTGTAACAAACGTTGCCGATGTGATGACGGAAGAACTTCAAGTTCAGCCGAAAGGTTCCGTCGGACCGGACGCGAACAACTTCGCGGAGGGGATCGAGAAAATTCGGTTCACCATAGGGCGCCAGGCCCATCACTTTGTATTCGTCCCCATAATGCGGAAATCCGAGATATTGGGTAAGGGCCGAGTAAAAAATGCCTAACGAGTGTGGAAAATAGACGCGGCTGTCGATTTTGAGCTCGTTGCCCTGCCCAAACCCGAACGCGGTGCTGGCAAAATCTCCGAAACCGTCAATCGAGATGCACGCAGCCTCGCTGAACCCTGAGACCAGAAAGGCCGATGCGAGATGGGCCAGATGATGTTCGACGTGATGCACCTCGGCTTTGATTTCGATCCCGTAATTTGCCTGGAGCGCATCTTTGATCGACGCCGCGCTGCGGATGTTCTTGATTTTTTGCGCCATCAATTTGGGGTGCGGCCAATGAGTCAGGACAAATCCAAGCCGCCGGAGATTGTTCACGCCCGGTTGGCGATTGATGGCGATGTGATCGACCTCTTCGAGCCGGATCTTTCCTTCTTCGAGGCAATAATTGATCGCCTGCGCCGGCAACCCCGCCCAATGCTTGATCCGGCGGAACCTCTCCTCCTCCGCCGCGGCCACGAGTTTGCCATCGATGAACAAGCACGCCGCGGAATCGCCGTGGTATGCGTTGAGGCCAAGGATTTTCATTCCAATTGGAGGACAGAAGACACAGGACAGAATACAGACGCAACAGCAACTAGTCGGCGAGCAGGAACGATTCTGCCTTTTTCATCATTCCACCTAACATTCTCCTTACCTCGGTGCATTTCGCTGCCAATTCCTCGTGTTTCTGGCTTGAGATGTAACCGCAGTCTCGCGCGAAATCGAGAGACGAATCGGTCTCGTTCGCCTCTCCGTCGCAATCGGTTAGTTTGCTGACGAAGTGCGACTCATAACGGCGTTTAGCCCACGCCTCGCGAAGATTCAAACAAACCGATCGTGAGGAACGGCGGATTTGGCTGGTGAGTGCGAACTTTTCTTCGTTCGGAAACGCTTTCGTCAGCCCGAAAACTTCCATTGCAAGGTCATACGCGAGCTTATAAACATTCAGTTCCTTCGCAGATTCAATTTGTTGGCTCATAATTCAAGGGGGATTGGCTTTGATCTGTTCTCCGTCATCTGTCCTCTGGCTTCAACTTTTCGGCAACCGGCGGCAGATTCTCGCGATAACGAAATATCAGGCCCGGCAATCTAAACGCGCTGAGGTAGCGCGGACCGAAAACGCGCGGCTGACGAAGCAATCGCAACAGCCAGCCGAGATAAAATCGGTCCGCCCACATTGGAATTGGCGGCTGGTCTCCGGTCAGAAAGCCGAGCGCGGCGCCGATGCAATGAATCGCAGGTCGCGCGCGGAGATTTTCCTTCAAAAACAGTCCGAGTTTTTCCTGCACTCCTCCACCAATCCCGACCACGATGTGGACCGGCGGATGATTTTCGATTTTTGCAACGAGCGCGTCGTCGCGAACTTCGGATGGGTAACGCGGCGCCACATAAAAATCTGCCGTGCCGGTGAGATTAACATGTCGCAACCAGTTGATCGTCTTTTCATGCGCAGATTCGCTCGGAACAATCCACAGCACCCGCTCGGTTGGTCGCGACCCAAGCCGGCCGATCAGATGTTTGAGAAACTTCAGACCGGAGATGCGCTCGACGCGCTTTCCGGTCAGGAGCTTCCAGATTAAAACCATCGCGCCGCTGTCGGCGATCGCCATGTCCGCCGAAACCAGAGCGCGCCGGTAACCTTCGTCACTCTGTAATTTCACCAGCGCCGGCGCCGCCGGGACGACCAATAATCCGCCATTGGCCGACATTGCCTCAACGGCCTCATCAACAGTGCCGTTGAAAAATCGAACACCAAGAATGGTTTCGGTGCGCTCCATGCAGACCAGGTTAAGGCTCGATGTCCGGCCGACAACGTTCAATCAAATTTGCAGCGACCAGTTGTTCACAAGTTGTGAGGAAATGGAGATACCGTACGAAGACATAGGAATTTTTCGTAATTTCCGGATTTCTTCCCGGGAGCTGAGTGCCGCTGGGAAGGCAAACGGGCCTGCGGACTGACCTCCTTCGAATTTGTTGTTCCCAGCGGTTTGCCATCGCGTCCCCGAGGCTGACAGGCACTCGGACGACATCTTTTCAGCGAAAGTTCGCGAGGATCGTTTGCTCGCCGTATTTGAACTGCACGGTGCCATCGCGAATGCTGACAACCCGAACCGCGGCAACGCCGTTGGTCGTTTGCAAGTGAACGATTTCGCCTTCACCAACCGCTTTCCCATTCACAATCGCCACGGGCGTGCGGCCGAGCGCGATTGCGCTGACCTTGAGCATGTCGGATGAAATCGGCACCAACAAACTCGGATCAGCCGACGAAGATGGCAGACCGACCACAGCGCGTGCGACGGTGGCCTGTCGCTGCAATTCGCGGATCAAATAACCCGAGCCGCCGACAATGGTGGCAGTCGCGAGCGCCACTCCGGCCATTAAACCGAGATGACTAAAACTGACGAACCCGCGCCGGTTGATGCGGCGAAAGCCGCGGAAGCCAAGGAGAAGCATACGCGTTCTGTTGAGCCTATGCCGTGCCACCGGTCCGGGGCGCGAGGTCTCAAGTCAGATACCTGACTTTCTTGTCACTAGCCACTTGTCACTCGTCACTTTCGCAGCACAGTCTCTTCCTCTATGCCTTATAAAGACGTTGCTCCGCCTAACGGCGAAAAGATTACTCGCGATCAACAACTGAAGGTTCCCGACAACCCGATTATTCCGTTCATCCGGGGAGACGGCACCGGCCCCGACATCTGGGCGGCAAGCGTACGGGTGATGGATGCGGCGGTGAAGAAAGCTTTCAGCGGCAAAAAGAAAATCGCCTGGTTCGAAGTGTTTGCCGGACAATCGGCCAAAGACAAATTCGATAGCTGGCTACCGGACGACACGGTGGAAGCGTTTCGCGAATATCTCGTCGGGATCAAAGGCCCGCTCACTACCCCGGTCGGCGGCGGCATTCGATCGCTCAACGTCGCTCTCCGTCAAATGCTCGATCTCTACGTTTGTGTTCGACCGGTCCAGTATTTCGAAGGCGTGCCATCGCCCGTGAAACACCCGGAGAAAGTCAATATGGTGATCTTCCGCGAAAACACGGAAGACATTTACGCGGGCATCGAATACGCCGCGGGCACTCCGGAGGCGCAAAAGATCCTCGATTTCTTCGCGAAGGAATTTCCAAAAGAGTTCGACAAAATCCGATTCGGCACCAAAGAGAAAGCCGCTGAATTTTGGAAACGCGTCGGCGCGCCGGAAAAGACCGACGTCATGGTCGGCCTTGGATTAAAACCGGTGAGCCGCTCGGGCAGCGTGCGATTGATCCACAGCGCGATGGGTTACGCCATCATGAACCGGCGCAAAAGCGTGACGTTGGTTCACAAAGGCAACATCATGAAGTTCACCGAAGGCGCCTTTCGCGATTGGGGTTACGAGATCGCCAAGAGTTATTTTGGCGCGGAAGAAATCGACGGCGGCCCGTGGTGCAAAATTCCAATGGGCAAACCCGGCGCTGGAATCGTGATCAAGGACGCGATCGCCGACATCACGTTGCAGCAGGTGCTGACTCGTCCGGAAGATTTTGACGTCATCGCAACTTTGAATTTGAACGGCGATTATTTGAGCGACGCCTTGGCCGCGCAGGTAGGCGGCATCGGCATCGCGCCTGGTGGCAACATTAATTACATTACCGGTCACGCTGTGTTTGAAGCGACTCACGGCACCGCGCCCAAATACGCGAATCAGGACAAGGTAAATCCCGGGTCGGTGATCCTGTCCGGCGAAATGATGTTCCGTTACATGGGTTGGACCGAAGCAGCCGATCTTATTATAAAGGGATTGAAAGGCGCGATCGCGAGCAAGCGGGTGACCTACG
This sequence comes from Spartobacteria bacterium, assembly GCA_021324035.1. Taxonomy (GTDB): domain Bacteria; phylum Verrucomicrobiota; class Verrucomicrobiia; order Chthoniobacterales; family UBA10450; genus AV40. The sequence goes on from JAJPJU010000205.1 coordinate 4,261, forward strand.
ATTTCGCGCGGCTGATGCAAGGCGCCACCGAGATCAAATGCAGCCAGTTCGGCGATAATATTATCGAGCACATGTGACCGCGCCACAACGTGGCGCGGAATTCCGAAGCACGAATGTCGAAGACCGAATTCGGCAAA
>JAJPJU010000041.1 GCA_021324035.1 Spartobacteria bacterium
GCAAATGGCACAGCCATCTTGACGCGCCCAAACCGCCAGAAATGCCGGAAGGAATAAAGGTGACGAAGGACGGGCTGCTCTAAACCGGGAATTTAACTGCCGCTAATCTCGCTAAACCCGCGAGACGGACTGCTCGCGCCGACACCAAGTAGTGCTTCGGCGCGGCGCCGCAATGCAACCCCATTCCGCCGATTGCCGAAAGCGCGACGCGCCTCCTCGATCTGGTCGACCGACAAATTCATCGCGCGCAAAATTTCCCACTCCTCATCGGTTAATAATTCGCGGTCTTCATCGCTCACGGCGCGATCTTGAAACCGCGACACAGTTTCGGCGAGGGCATTGGCATTCGAACGCGGAAAAAGATCGATCAACCGCTGAAAACTTAAGTGGAAGGGAATCGTCGCCACATCGACTTCGTCACTGCCGGCGACTCGCTCCTTGGGCATTATCACCCGATCGGAGATCGCGACTGCGTGCCAGGCTTCTGCCGGTTGATAATATCCGAGCTCGACCTGGTATTTTTCGCACGGTTCGGCAACGTTCAGGTAACAATTGCCGGCCATCGGCTCAACGGCCTGGGCCAATTCTTCGCTGCCATCAGGCCCGTAAACTCGCAGATGCACCTGTCGGTCAACCGGGGCGGTGTTTTCAAATATCGTCGACCAATCAACGTTCCAATAAACGAAAAGCGTTCGCGGATCCCGGGCAATCGCGAACAAAAGCGGGTTCCCATACACACGTGGCAACTCGACAGCATCGGCCAGGTCTGCCGGCAGTTTGGTATCGGTCCTCGCCAGCCGCACCACCGGGCCATTAGAAATCCGATAACCTTTCGGAGGATTCGCCTCTTGTTTGCTTTCGTTCGTCGTTTCTTCGGTCATTGCGCTATTCTTAATAACTCGGCTGAAAGATTCTGAAAACAAAGCGGAATTTGCGCCAACTAACCGCAGATCGACAGTCGATTTGTTCGCGCGGGAACATGGACAAACCCTACATCATCTTCAATCCAACAGCCGGATCGGCGGGGCGCCGCGATGACACCCGGCAGCGGTTGAAAAAGCTTGAGCCGCTTGCTTTTCGCACCACCCGAAGAAGAGGCGACGCGGAAAAATGGGCCCGTCACGCTCGTGCCGCGAAAGCGCGCGTCATCGTCGTTGCGGGCGGTGACGGAACGCTCAACGAAGTGGTCAACGGTCTGCACCCGCTAACTCCAACAATGTGTATCGGCCTGGTGCCGCTCGGAACCGGAAATGACTTTGCCCGCACCATGGGACTTCCATCCTCGATCGAAGAAAATCTCGAGGTCCTTCGCTTCGGAAAAAGGACCCGAATTGACGTCGTCCGGGTGAAAAGCAAAAAGACTTCGCGCTATTTCGTAAACGTTTCCGCCGGCGGTTTCAGCGGAATCGTTGGCGAAAAAATGACGCGGCAAATCAAACGAACCTGGGGTCCATTGGCCTATGTCCGCGGCGCCGCCGCTGCTCTGCTCGATCTTCACGCCTACAAAACCGATATCGCGCTGGATGATCGCGAACGCTTTTCCGCAGAGCTTTACAATGTTGTTGTTGCCAACGGCCGGTTCGTTGCGGGTGGATTGCCGATTGCGCCGACTGCGGATCCGACTGACGGGAAACTCGAGGTTGTTTTGATTCCCAAGCTCGGTGCCGCTGAAATGGCATTGCTCGCGGCGGAAATCGTTCTAGGTAAACATCTCTCGAGTAATGCGACGATTTTCCGGCAAGCCAGAAAGATTGTGGTCCGGTCGCGTTCCGGTATGTATTTCAATGTGGACGGCGAGCTGGTGGGCACCGCCCCAGCAACATTTCAAATCATTCCCCGCGCGCTAAACTTTATCGTTAAGTGAGCCGATCAAAAATAATACCCCTAAGCAAATTGGCCGAGCGCATTGGTGAGTTGCGGGCGGGTGGGAAAAAGATTGTCGCGACGAACGGATGTTTCGATCTGCTTCATCCGGGTCACGTTCGTTATCTGGAGGCGGCCCGCGCGCTTGGAGACGTGCTCGTGGTCGGACTAAACGGCGACGAATCCGTTCGCGCGTTAAAAGGATCGGGCCGTCCGATTAACAACGAGAACGACAGAGCGGAGCTTGTGGCCGCGCTCGAATCCGTCGACCAGGTGACGATTTTCCCCGAAGTCCGGGCAACGAATTTTATCGAGCTCGCCGCGCCGGATGTTTACGTGAAAGGGGGCGATTACAATTCCGAAACATTGAATGCCGGGGAGCGCGCGGCCTTGGAAAAAATCGGCTCTCGGATCGAGATCGTCCCTTTCGAGAAAGGTCATTCGACTTCGGCGCTGCTCAAAAAATTGCAAGGAGGGACACCGTGAAGTCGCTCGGCCTGGGAATTCTCGGCTCCGGGCGCGGATCGAATTGTCGCGCAATTCTCGAAGCTATTCGCGCGGGAACGTTGCCAGCGCGGGCGTGCGTCGTGATTTCCGATGTTATAGACGCACCGATTTTGGACATCGCGCGAGAATTTTCAGTTCCGAATGCGTATTTGCCGCCGGGACAATTTCGAACACGGCTCGAACCGAACGTTGAATCCGAACTCGTCCGGATGTTGCGCGACGCCGGTGTCGATCTCGTTGTCCTTGCCGGTTTCATGCGGGTGTTGAAAGCGCCGATGTTGGAAGCGTTTCCGCGCCGGATCATCAATATTCATCCGTCTCTCCTTCCAAAATTTCAGGGCCTGCAGGCATGGAAACAAGCGCTCGCCGCCGGCGAAACGGTGACCGGCTGCACGGTCCATTATGTCGACGACAAAATAGACCACGGCGATATTATCGCTCAGCGGCAGGTCCCCATTTTGCCTAACGACTCGGCCGAGACGTTGCACGCGCGAGTTCAAATCGCCGAGCACGAGCTTTATCCGGCGGTGATCGCACAGTTGTGCGCTAAGACTTCTTAGCCGCGCTCGGCTTTTTGATCGCGAGCGAGTAAATCCTCCATCGCCTGCGTCGCCGGTTTTCCGCGATGGACCAAAGCATAGACTTCGTCGATCACGGGCGTGGCGACCTCCAGTTTTCGGGCACACTCGAACGCACTTTTTGCGGTGGGAACGCCTTCGGCAGTCGTTTGCATCGCTTCAATGATTTCGGACAACTTTCGCCCCCGTCCGAGTTCTTCGCCGACCCGGCGATTGCGACTGTGTTTACTGAAGCAGGTTGCAACCAGATCTCCGGCCCCACTCAATCCGTAGAATGTTCGAACATCTGCGCCCATTTTCGTTCCAAGCCGGATCATTTCAGCAAGCGATCGGGTAACTAACGCGGCTTTGGCATTATCGCCGAGTCCGAGTCCGTCGCCCGCGCCGGCTGCAATCGCAAAAATGTTTTTAAGCGCACCCCCAAGTTCAATTCCAGTGATTTCCTCGCCGGTATAAATCCGGAATCGCGGCGTGCCTAATTTATCCTGGAGATCCGGAGCGTATTGCGGATTCGTGCAGGCGAGAACTGTTGCCGTCGGCAGACCGCGGGCAACTTCGATCGCGAGATTAGGCCCGGACAGAACCGCCACGCTGTGCTGCGGATAAATCTCCGACAGGATTTCGCTCATTCGCTTGCCGGTTCCGTGCTCGAGTCCCTTTACGCAACTGAGCAGAATGGCATTCGCGTTCGGCACAAATGGCCGCAATCGATCGGCAACCTCCCTGAGTGCGGTTGACGGCGTTACAAAAACAATCAAGTCCGCCTTGCCGCATTCCCTAAGATCACTCGTTAGGCCAATTGAGCCTGGAAGAGTTATGCCGGGAAGATAAATCCGGTTCTCACGCGTCTTTTTAATCTGATCGACCCGGGATTTGTCATTTCCCCACAGCAACACGGAGTGACCGCGATTCGCCCAAATGAACGATAATGCTGTGCCCCAACCGCCGGCTCCGATAACTGCGATGCGCTCGAGTTTCACTTTTTCGCGTAGCGCGGTTCCGTGCCGCTAAACAACCGCGCGAGATTTGATCGGTGCCTGACTACAACAATCACGGCCAGACATAGAGAAAAGTAAACCAGGACCGGAGATCGCAGGTTGTGAAGAATGAACAGCGATATCATCGAAATCGGAAGCGCAATCGCGGCCGCGATCGAAGCGACAGAAACGTAACGAGAAACTTTGAATGTAACAATCCACACCGCACCCATGATTAACCCGGCTATCCAGCTGATGCCAAAGATAACGCCAAGAGACGTCGCGACGCCTTTGCCGCCTTTGAAGCCAAGCCATACCGGATAACTGTGGCCAACGACGGAAAAAATTCCCGCAGCTGCAATGCAAATATCAGTGGCAAATGGACCGAGTCCGCAGCGGCGCGCGATCACACTGGCAAAGAAAACTGAAACAAGGCCTTTGCAAAAATCGACGACGAACACCGGATATCCGAAATTCTTGCCGAGCGCGCGGGTTACATTTGTCGCTCCGACATTCCCACTGCCGACTTGGCGAATATCGATTCCTCGGAGTCGACCCGCGATGTAACCGGTGGGAAAAGATCCTATGAGGTACGCTATTAATCCGGCGCTGACGAAGCAAAGCATGTCTCAACCTAACTAGCCGTCGTGACCCGGAGATCGCTTATTGTTGACTCTAAGTGTCTGTAGCGGAGCCAGATATGCAGAATAGATATATCAGCGGAAGTCACGCCACTGACTCGCGCCGCATCGCCTAACGAAGCGGGCCGCACCTTGTTCAGCTTCTGCCGGGCCTCCGAACTGAGTCCCTTAACGATGTCGAAATTGAAACCATCGGGAATCCTTTGCCGGCTATTCCGATCAATCTCTTTGTTTTGTTGTGCCTGCCGTTGAGAATAACCTTCGTACTTGAATTCGGTGGCCAGTAGATCCCAAATCTCCGCCGACGCGGTTGCGTGGATTTCTTCCGGCAAATCAGCCGGCCCAAAATCGGACCGTTTCAGCAGTTGGCTAAGCGGAATTGTGCCGATTTTCTTTTCATGAAGCAAAGCCCGGCAGCGGCGAAGCAGATCAGTTTTGCGCTCAAAGGATTGCCATTGACCGCGACCGAGGAGTCCAAGCTCGAATGCGCGCGGAGCGAGGCGCTGATCCGCGTTATCATGGCGCAAATGTAATCGGTCTTCTGCGCGGCTGGTGAACATCCGATACGGTTCCTCGGTTCCTTTGGTCACGAGATCATCGATTAGCACGCCGATGTAAGCTTCGCTTCGCTTGAGAGTAAACTCCGGCCGGCCCTGGACCCCCAATGCCGCATTGGTGCCGGCGACCAAACCTTGGGCGGCCGCCTCTTCGTAACCTGATGTTCCGTTAACCTGGCCAGCAAAATAAAGCCGTCGAACCAACTTGGTCTCGAGCGTGTGAAAAAGCTGGGTCGGCGGGAAATAATCGTACTCGACGGCATAGCCGGGACGCATGATTTCAGCGTTCTCCAATGCTGGAATGGAACGGACGAATTGAAGCTGCACCTCGTAGGGCAGACTCGTGGAGATCCCGTTGACGTAGTATTCCTCACTGTGGCGGCCCTCGGGCTCCAGAAAAAGCTGGTGATTTTCACGATGGGCGAACTTGACGACTTTGTCTTCGATCGACGGGCAATACCGGGGGCCGGTGCCTTCGATTCGCCCTGCATAAAGAGGAGAACGATGGAGATTGTTTCGGATTATCTCCCGGGTTTCGGCGGTGGTTTGCGTGATCCAGCAGGGCAGTTGTTCCACGTGGAACTCCGGTCCCGAAACGTTGTTCAACGTGAAAACGTCATCCGGCTCTGGGATTCCGGCGTCTTTCCAAAATGAAAATCGCGGCGGGGGCTCTTCCCCGGGTTGGATCTGGCAACGACCGAAATCGATCGATCGTCCATTAAGCCGGCAAGGTGTGCCGGTTTTAAATCTGCCCACCTCGAACCCCAGCTCTTTCAAACTGGAGCTCAACCCGGAGCTCGTGTCCGCCATTCTTCCACCCGGCTTGCTATTTTCGCCCACGTGCAGTAATCCGCGCAAAAACGTTCCCGCAGTGATGACGATGGCGTCCCCCGCGATCGTCACGCCCAGATCCGTCTCCACCGCTGTGACGCGACCGTCCGCGACAATTACCTGGGAAACTGTCGCCTGTTTTACATCCAAACCGGCGGTCCGTTCCAAAATCGCCTTCATCCGAAATTGGTAGGCCTTTTTGTCGCACTGAACTCGCGGAGCGCGAACGGCTGGTCCCTTCGATCTGTTCAACATTCGAAACTGAATTCCGGTGGCGTCGGCATTCATTCCCATCGCTCCGCCAAGTGCGTCGATTTCCCGAACGATTTGGCCCTTTGCCAGGCCGCCAATTGCCGGATTGCAGGACATTTGCCCAATGGTGTCCAAATTTTGGGTCAACATCAGAGTGCGACATCCGAGGCGAGCAGATGCTAGAGCGGCCTCGATTCCGGCGTGGCCGCTTCCGACGACGATTACGTCATACTGAGTGGGTAATTTAAACATGACGCCGTCCCTCCAGAACGCCTTGATCCGGATGCGGAAGAAGATCTGCGAGCAGGAACTCTTGAACTTCTCCCGAAACCGTCGCCGAAACCACGGTCAGGTTCGGATTGAATTCAGCCATCACCTGTCTGCACGCTCCACACGGCAGCGGCGGTTGTTTAGAATCCGCTACGATCGCGATCGCCACAAAATCACGGACGCCGTTCGCAATCGCTGACGCAATCGCGCTTCGCTCCGCGCACAGAGTCAGGCCGAACGAGAGATTCTCGACGTTACATCCGGCATACACGTCGCACGACTTCGTTTGCAAGGCCGCTCCGACCGCAAATTCCGAGTAGGGAGCATATGCCTTCGCGCGGACCTCGCGGGCGACTTCTACCAGTTTGGAATATTGCATAACATGCTTTCCGCTAGGTATTTACATTTGGTGGATTAGCCGCGTCTGGCCGGATTTCTCGCAGGGCTCTTAACGCCAATCGGGTCAATAGAATAAACAACAGGACTGTGATCGCAAACGCTCCGCCCCAGGTCCAATATTCAACGATACGGGGATGACTCTTTCCCCGCGCGAGATTCAGCCCGAGTTGGCCTAACGTGCCCAAATAGGTGTAGAGAAACAGACCGGGTGCGCGCCCCACTGCCGTCCAAAGCATATACGGCCAAAATCGAATTCTCGTTAGGCCAAACAAATAATTTAGGAGGCTGGTCGGGAACAACGGGTGCAGCTGGCTCAAAAAAATTATTTTCCAGGCCTCACGCGCTACCGCTTTGTCCAGCACCTGGAGCATTGGACTGGTTGAAATACGCTTGTTCAAATAGCGATGGCCTAACCAGTGACTCAGTCCAAACGAAATTGCGGCGCCAATACTATTCCCGACGAGGACAAGCGCGAAGCCCCACCACAGTCCGAAAAAAAATCCCGCGCCAATACTCAATATCCCGCCCGGTAACAGCAAAATATTACACGCTGCAAAAAGGAGCGGATACCAGATCGCGCCCCAATCGCCCATACCGGCGACGCGAAGTTGCAGCTCGCCGATAAGACTAACGACCGGAAAAAAACGCGATAACAGGATGAACGCGCAAATTACAATCGCAAAGCCCGTCAGCTGAAAATAGATCGCGCGCTGACTTTTGAGCATTTCGGGAGTCTGCCCGTCTCGCGGACTCCGCGCAAAACAATTGCCAGCGCTATTTAAGGCGCGGCAGATTGCGCCTTTCGGCGGCGCGGAATGCCCAGACTGTCAAAAATGACCCGGGTCGCGTCCGACCGATTCAACGTATAGAAATGAATTCCGGCGACATGATTGTCGAGGAGGTCGTGACACTGCTCCAAAGCGAAGTGAACACCGACTCGTTTGACCATCTCGGGATCATTCTCGCACCGTTGGATCGCCCGCAGAAGTCTCGCCGGAAAATGCGCGCCGCCGGCTAATTGAGCGATCCGCCTCAATCCGCTCATCGACGTAATCGGCATGATGCCAGCGATAATTGGCACGTTGATGTTGGCTAACGCGCAACGTTCCCGAAAGTCTAGAAAGTCGCGATTCTCAAAAAATAGCTGGGTGACAATGTAATCTGCGCCGGCGTCCACTTTCGCTTTAAGGTGATCCATTTCCACCAACCGGTTTGGCGTCGCCGGATGGCCTTCCGGGAAACCGGCCACGCCAATTCCAAAGCCGCGCGGATCGTGATGCGCCCCTGAATCGTTGAATTGCCGAATGAACTTCACCAGGTCAATAGCGTGGCGAAATGAATCACGTGATTTGTCGTAGGTGATTTCCGGGGGCTGATCGCCCCCGAGCGCGAGAATATTGGCGATTCCCGACTTCGCATACCGGGCGAGGATCGCCTCAATCTCTCCTTCGTCATGGCAAATACACGTCAGGTGGGGAATCGGATCCAGCTTTGTCGTGTTTTTGATCCGCTCGACCAAATCATGGGTTAAATCGCGAGTGGAGCCGCCCGCTCCGTAGGTAACACTGACAAAATGCGGCATGTACGATTCGAGGTCACGAATCGTCTGGTAGAGAACCTCGGCAGCCTCCGGTGTCTTCGGCGGGAAAAATTCAAACGAAAACGTCGGCGAATCCCCGCGCATGATATCGGTGATGTGCATTATTCAGGGTCTATCTTCGTTCGAGCGCCGACTTGTGGTCAAACGACCACGTGCCGATTCCGAAAGTTTCGGACACATCGACAAGCACCTTCAATACCGCTTTGCTCAATGCCGCGCTGTTAACCGATTCCATAGTAATGAGCCAACAACTCATAATAACTCTTAATAAGTTTTGGATTGCCTGCCGCGAACGAAGTTGTGTGCATTTATTGACAGTGTTATCAACACTTTGCTCTGCCGCTATGTCTCGGCGCTGCACCGAAGTTGTTGGCGCGCAGAAGGAGAAGAAGTAATGGGTAATCAATTAGAAATAGTATTTGTAGTTGCGAACAACTCCCTGGTTTTACACGAATCCTATTAGGAAACCATGCTACCTCCTGTCGCTGCGCCAAATCGATCCTCATCGCCGACTCCAACATTTGGCCACAACGGCACGACTTCGCAATCGGCCGACAGTTTGTTCGAACGCGTGGCCTGGGTTTACGCGTTTTGCCGGGAACGATTATTTCGCGATGACACCGACCGTATCATCTCGGCGCTTTGGCCGAAGGAGATGCCTGAATTAGGAGCAAGGGTCATCGAACTCGGATGCGGCCCCGGTTTTTATTCGAGAAAATTGGCGCAACGTTATCCAAACCTGGAGGTTACCGGCGTGGACCGTTCCGAACGGCAGCTTTCCTGGGCACGCCAACGGGCCGCGGCGAGCTCGGTCCGCAATTGCTCGTTTGAGCGCGTAAATGTTTTGTCTCTGCCATTCGCGGACGGATCTTTCGATGCGCTGATCGCTTCAA
>JAJPJU010000100.1 GCA_021324035.1 Spartobacteria bacterium
CATGGCCGCGCCGTGGATTTTTAATCCTTCAACGAGCACGCCGAACTTGTGGAGCGTGGGAGGGTTCAAGTTCGACCTCACCTCTTGTGTGATTGTCTCTCAAAGCTCGAGTTTCCTGAACATCACCGGCATTGGAACGATCAGCGGCAACGGCTTCGACCCAACGCCGGGAACGTGGAGTTTCACTTCGAGCGATGCCAATGGGCAACCGCAATCCACCTTTGGTTTTCAAACCCAAACGGCTGCGGTGCCGGAGCCGACGACAATCGCTTTGCTCGGCGCAGGTTTGTTCAGTCTGGTCGCTACCAGACGCCGGACAAAAAATTGATCCAGCCCAAAGTCCAAGTCGTTGGGCAACAACGAATTGCTTGTTGGGAAACAATTGTTTCCCAGTAAGCGAGAGGTTTGTTCTAAAATGGAGAACCTCATGAAAATCATTCGCAGCTTGCGCGTGTGGCTCGCGGGCGTTCTCGGTGCAGCGGCCGTGTTGTTGATGACGGCCAGTTTTCATTTGATCGAGCGACCAACCGGCCCGGGTCCTAAACTCGCGTTTCAGAAACTAAACCGTAACGTCGTTAGGCCGAACAAAGCCCCGTCACGATACCCGGCCTCGAGTCCGAAAATTCCTTCACCCAACGCGCCGACTTTCGGACATCCAATTATCAGCGGCATCGGCGGATTTGGTTACGAAGAAAACTTGCGCCCCGACCCGACAGACCCAACCCGCATTTACACGAGCGTTCCCGGCTCGGCCGCGGCAGACACGAGCTGGATCTGGCGTTCCCTGGATACGGGCAAGACTTTTAAGTGGGTGCCCGCCGGAGTCGCGCTCACGGGAAAGGTTACTACCTGCAACGGTGGTGGAGATACGGAGCTCGCAGTCGACTCCGCGGGACACCTTTATTTTAACGACCTCACGCTTGCGAATTTCAGCACTTCGCGATCGGACGACTTCGGCGTTTCGTTTACCTGCAGCAACACCGGTGTACCCGACACGGTGGTAGATCGACAGTGGTATGCTGTCGACGGTGATCCAACGAATGGCGGGACTCTTTACCTGGCTAACGATGAGGTTGGACCTGGCGGAATAAATTGCGGCAACGGCATCGGGGGAACGGCCGGCAATAACGTGCTTGTTATGTACCGCTCGCCGGCATCCGGCGCTCTCGGCGCCACCGCCGGCATCGAATTCGGAACCCCGTACCACATCACTGCGTCCGGCAGCTGCGACGAGGGCATCATGGGCAACGACGAAATCAGTCCGATCGCTACCAAGACTGGCCAACCGAACGGCCTCGGCGGTTACACAACGTTGGCCGCAGCGGTGAAACATATTTATGTCATTCACGACAACACTGCGTTGAACCAGGTTCGAATCGGCCGCTGTTTTCCGGTCGCGTTCGGCCTGCCGGTAACAAATGTCAGCGACCCCAGTGGATTGAATTGTACCGATCTGTTGGTGAAGGACGTCGGCCCCAACATGCGGACCGGCGCCAGCTTTCCGACGATGGCGATCGACAAATCGGGAAATCTTTACGTCGTTTGGGAACAGGCGCCGACCGACGCCAACAGCAATATCATCGGTGACACGGTTCTCATGTATTCGTATTCGACCGACGAAGGGAACACCTGGTCGACTCCCGTCCAAATCGACACCTCGGGATCGCCTGACGGAGTTTTGCACAACAATGTTTTTGCCTGGATCGCGGCGGGCGACGATGGGCGCGTGAATATTGCGTGGTATGGCACCACCGGGCTTTCCAATCCGAATGATGCTACGTGCGGCCAAACCGCGGCAATACCTCCGGCGCCGCCATCGAGAAACATAAACGGCCCCGACTCAACGACCGGCGCTTTTTGGAGCGTGTGGTTGACTCAAAGTTTGAACGCCCACGACGCCAATCCCACCTTCACCGCGCCCGTTCGTGCGAGCGAACATTTCAATCATGTTGGAACGATTCAGACGCTGCTTGGAGGCCAATGCGGAGACCGGCAGGGGCTTGGTGACTTTTTGCAATTGCGGACCGGCGCTCAAGGAGAAGCCCAAATTAGTTACGCCGATTCAAACAGCACCACCCATACTCTCGCATCGCACGCCATGTTCGTTAGGCAAAACGGCGGCACCGGGCTTTATGCGGCCCAATCGCCGTTGAACATTTCGGGAATCGCGGCTTACAACGTCGTCCTCGATCCCCCCGGCGATGGAAAATACGAAGTGAATGGAACCAGCAGCGCAAACATGCCGCAGCTCGACATTATCGCTTCCAGTGTCAGTCAGGTGACAACGGCGCCCTGTTCGGCGGCCGCGCCCTGTTACAGAGTTTTCATGCAACTGAACAATCTCAGCCTCGCGCCGACACTTGCCCAGGATCCCGACACGGATCTGGTTTGGTCGACGCAGTGGTTTGTTCCGTCGAGCACGGACTCGACTGGCGGACGAAATTTTCACGTCTACGCCGAGTCGAACAACGGTGCTGCGCTGCAATGCTTCACCGGACAGAACGCTGTGTTTACCGCTGGCGGCGGTTACACCGCCATGTCCTATCCTGGCGGCACGACGGCCCTGCCGGCGCCGAATTGCCAATCAACGCCCGGCCCCAACGGCACGATCACAATTTACGTTCCGCTTTCCATGGTGAGCGAGCCGGGTGCAATTGACAATCGACTGCATGAAGTCACCGCCAGCACCATGACGCTGACGCAGCCTGCCAACACGAATCCCGATCTGCTCGGCACCGGACTGGCGGGCTCACCCTTCAATCTCATCGATGTCGCGCAAGGTTACGTATTCGATCCGATTCTTAGCGGTGCGGTTTCGCGAAGAATTCACGGCGCTGCGGGCGCGTTCGACATCGATTTATTGGCGGGGGGTATTGAAGACCGAAGCGGCGGCCCCAACGGCGATTATCAGGTTGTCGTGACGTTTGCTTCTCCAGTGACGGTAAGCGGCGCGAATGTCGTTCCCGGCAACGGAGCGACCGGGTCAATTAGTGGAACGCCAGCGGTCGCTGGGAACCAGGTTACGATTAGCTTGACCAACGTGAGTAACGCACAGCGGCTAACAATTAATTTGCTTGGCGTTAACGACGGAACAAACACGCGCGATCTCGCCATACCGATGGCGGTGCTCGTTGGCGACACCAACTCCGATAGCTTCACCGACGCAATCGACGTTAGTCAGACCAAATCTCAATCGGGCAACGCCCTCAGTAATTCGAATTTTCGCGAAGATGTGAACGCCGACGGATTCATCGACGCCATCGACACGTCGCTGGTGAAATCCAAATCGGGTACTGCATTGCCGTAATCGTGGCGAGATCGACGATATGCGCGTGAACGCCTGATACGAACGAACCGAAATCGAACACAGACCGGCGCTCGCATTCTAGTAGTTGAGAATGGCCGCTTCTGCGTCCCCTTTGCGTATTTCTCAAATGCCTCCAGTGAAAACAGGTCAGCCGTGGATGAACGTTCACCGCGCGGCACTGATCCTTGCGGCGAGTATCATTACCGCTTCGTGTTCCGAGAAGTCGGCAGCGGATCGGGAAAAGAATGTGAACGCGTCCAAAGCGCCCTCCGAAATGGTGGGCGAGTCCGAAATGAAAGCGGCTGAAGACGGAGGCGAGTCGCAGCCTGACAAAGATGACATCGAGGAAGATTGCGCGAGGTTCGTCGGATCCACCAAAGTTATCTCTGCTCAGTCAGCGGCCACCGATTGCCCGGGCTGTCGTGCCGAAGGAACGGCGGTACTGGCCTTTCGCGGCGTAAAAACGGATTCAGTCTCGTGTTCCGGCGACACGTGCACCGTCGTGGTGACGATTCGGGCAGTATACAATCCCGGTTCGGGTGAAAGATTCAGTGGGGGACTGACTGCCTGGATTCCTCCGGAACAGCGAAACGCATATAGCAGCGCACACGCGCCGTCGGGCGAACAGACCTACCGCGTCCAGATTACCTATAAGCACCGCGGCGCAACATGGCGGGCAGTCGAATTCGATCGAGTTCGGGTCGAGTGAGTCGAAGTTTAGCGCAGCTACCACTAAGACTTATTCGAGAGCACAGTTTTAAAGTGTTATTCGGGAGATAATACAGCCGGCCGGTGGTCTGAAAACGAAGAGGAGGAGTTCGATGTCCCACTCCTGTCTATGAAAACAAAAAATGCCCGCTCCTCGGCTTTCTTCATTTTGCGCGCGCTTATCGCATCTCTTCTATGCCTCATTGCGGTGACGCTGGCCATATTCGCCTCTGCAACATTACCTGACGTGGGAGAGCGCTTCGCCGGAGGCGCGGTCAAACTGGACAAATATCCGGCAGAGGCTCCCCCACGGGTAAAATCAAAAAGGGCGCAATCTATTCCGTATACCGGCGCACCACTCGACCTGACCCCGGTCACTCCAGTTCGGACCGGGAAGTTGCAATACATGACACCGATCAATCCGGAGAAAGTCCCTAAAACTTATCACCCCGAGCCGTATTTTCGCCCGACGGCGAAGAAAAGCGGTGGAGCAGACGCCCCGAGCCAGACCGTTGCCGGCCCGAGTACTTCTGCGCCAGCTTCCACCGGCTTAAACTTCGAAGGTATCGGTGAGGGTTTTGCAGGATTTCTGGTCGGTGGCAATCCTCCCGATGTGAACGGCCGCGTCGGGGCAACGCAATTCGTCCAGTGGAACAACACCAGCTTCGCCGTTTTTAACAAAGTCACCGGCGCGCTCGAGTACGGTCCGGCGGCGGGTAATACCCTCTTTCAATCGCTCGGCGGCGATTGCGCGTCGCACAACGACGGCGACCCCGTCGTCTCCTACGACATTCTCGCCGGGCGTTGGGTGATCTCGCAGTTCGCAGTCGCTGGGACCTCCGGCTACTCACACCAATGCGTCGCGGTTTCCACGACATCGGACGCGACTGGAGAGTATTATGTCTACGATTTCGTTACGGATCAGACCAACTTCGTCGATTATCCGCACATGGGCGTGTGGCCGGATGGCTATTACGTTACGACTCACGTCTTCGTAGTGGGACCATCCGGACTACCGGTCGCGGCGCCCAGCGCATTCGTCGCCGCGCGGGTTTATGTTTTCGAGCGGGACAAAATGATTGATGGACTCCCGGCACGGATGCAAAGCGTCGATCTGGGTCAGGACTTTGGATTGATCCCGGCCGATCTCGACAGTTTGACTCCCCCGCCAGCGGGCGAGGCGGAGTTTGTTCTCGCTCCTAATCGCGTGCTTACCAACCTGACTGATTCGTTTCGGGTCGCGGTGACGTGGGACCCGGCGCCAGTAATCGCAATCGTACCAGGTTCACTTCAAACTGGCATCGGCAATGCACCGTGCCTCAGCGGTGTGAACTCTCCGGCGCGGGACTGCGTTCCTCAGCCGCCGCCGGCAACAGGACCAGACTATCTCGATAATCTTTCCGGGCACTACATGTACCGACTTGCTTATCGAAATCAGGGCACGCAAGCCGTGGCGGACGAGTCGCTCGTCCTCAGTGCCCTAACGAATGGCGCCGGCTCGCCGGCCCACGGAGCAATCCGGTGGTGGGAGTTTCGTAACGCAGGAAGCTCGACCACACAGCCGACGGTTTTCCAGAACGGTACCTATGATCCAGACACCAGTTACCGTTTCATGTCATCGATCGCGATGGACAAAGATCGCAACATCGCTCTCGGCTACAGCAAATCGAGCACAACGATCAAACCGGGCATGTACCTCACCGGCCGACTGGCTACTGATCCCGCCGGCACGATGGGCGCCGAGACGGAAATGCAGGCTGGCAGCGGAGTACAGCTGGCTGGCGGAAATCGGTGGGGTGACTACACCTCCATGACCGTTGATCCGATCGATCAGTGCACCTTCTATTATACAAACGAATACCTAACGACGAACGGAGCATTCAATTGGCACACCCGTATCGCCAGCTTCAAGTTTCCAACCTGCGTCTCGGCCGCCAATCTCTACGGCACGGTCACCGGCAGAATTACTTCCGCTGAGACCGGCGCTCCCATTTCGGGCGTGAGAGTGGCATTGAGCAACGACTTCGCGGGAGCGAGCGACGACAACGGCATCTACACAATTCTTGTTCCGGCCGGCAGCTACACTGCTACCGCTGCGGATTCGGCTCGCAATTGCTCGGCAGCCTCGCCCGCATCGGCGGGCGTTGCACCGACCGGTGGCGGAACGGTTAGCCAGAACTTCGCCATGACCGGCACCTCGAAGCTGGAGGCGAACGGCTTCACGATCGACGATTCGTTAGGCAACAACAACGGCATTGTTAACCGAGCCGAATGCGTGAAAGTAAACCTTGGAGTCAAGAATAACGGTTGCGCAACCGAAACTGCAATCGCTGGTCACCTAACGACGACGACTCCAGGCGTTACCATCGACAATCCCGACTCGTCGTATGCCGATCAGGCGATCGACCAAAGCGGAATGAACCTGACGCCCTACAAGATTTCTGTCTCGAACTCATTTGTCTGCGGCACCGAGATCGCGCTTGCGCTCGAACTCACCTCCGCCGGCGGAACAAAGACCGTCCAGTACACCGTCCCGACGTGTGCGGGTGGCCCGGATCAAGCGATCCCGAGCAGCCAGCTTTCCACGAGTGACTCGACTCAGGCGGATCGAATCGGGCGCGACGCCGTCCCGAGCAAATGTTCCGGCAAAGCCAGTCCCGGCGGCGGTTTCGCCGGAACGCATTACTACAAGACGTTCACATTTGCCAACACCAGCGGCGCTGCGCGTTGCTACACGGTGACGATCAACGCTGGTCTGGGCGGTCCGGGCGACATTGAAAGTGTTGCTTACGATCAAACCTACGACCCGACCATGATCAGCACGAATTATCTTGGAGATAGTGGCATCACCGGACTTGGCACAACCGTTGATACTGCGAGCTATTCGTTCACCGTCCCAACCGGGCATAACTTTGTGGTGGTAGTGAATACTACCGGCGGAGAG
>JAJPJU010000139.1 GCA_021324035.1 Spartobacteria bacterium
ACAACATTGATAGTGCCACTGCCCGCCCGCGACCGTTTGGGGCGTCAGTTTGAAAGCATGCTTGTCGCCGTTTTTCGTAATTCCATCGCCGATGATCACGCATGAATCACTGATGGTCCGCGCGACAGTCAAAACTTTGAAATCACTCTGGGAAAGATCGCAAAGCGTGTTCAGGTCATACATCTTGTCTTCCACGAAAAGAAAAGCGTGCTCGGAGTTGTCAGTCGTCGTCGAGGACCCGACGATCATGCCGGCGGCGTTGGTGCCATTACCCGCGACACTGTTGGCGGTGCTGGTGTTTCCGCCAAGTGTTCCCAAATCGGTGACGGTGAATGTTGGCTCGGCGCTGACACGAACGAGCGCGGAGGCGAGAATGGCAACGACTGCACACGAGATCTTGGCTTGTTTGTTCATGGGAGCGTGGTTATTGCAGCGAACCTCCGGTTAGCGAAAAACGCCTTCGCGGACAAGCACGAATGTGAGAAATCAAACGCGGCCGAAATGGGCGTGAACAAAACAGCGAAGCCGGCCGAATGAAGCGCGGATGATTTAAACGCGGATTATGGCCACGGTTTCTTCACCGGCATTTCGCTTTGCCCGCTCGATTGTCCTTCAATCGACCACTTGAACGTCGCCTTGTCAGTTTTCGAATAGACGTCTGCCCAATCGTCGCGCGATACAGGATCTAACGCGACGGTGTGCTCAGTGTGGTCGCCAGGTTCGACAAAAGCCATACCGGCTGGGAGCGTGAAAACACGCTCGAAAAGTTTCCCGGCCGATGTCTCGACGGTGAAGTTGATCGTCGGATATTCCATGCGATTTGGAGCGTTGATCCGATACGA
The DNA here is from genome assembly GCA_021324035.1 of Spartobacteria bacterium. GTDB lineage: Bacteria > Verrucomicrobiota > Verrucomicrobiia > Chthoniobacterales > UBA10450 > AV40. The sequence goes on from JAJPJU010000139.1 coordinate 843, forward strand.
CAGTTGCGCGCTCCGATAATCGCGATCGCCTGGTGAACCGTGCGGGGGCTGGAATTTCGTCAATGTCAGTTCGATTTTTGTCGGTCGAGAAACCGGAGATGGGGATGTTGTTGGGGTGGGTGTTTCGGCCGCTGATGGTGATGGAGAAGGCTTTGGTGTCGGTGTCGCTGTTGCAGTTGGTGACGGCGCAGATATTGGAGTCGGCGAGACACTTTCCGCCGGAGTGGAGGATAATTCAGGGGAAATTTCTTTTCGGGGCGACGGTGTAATCTGAGGTGTCGCGATGCTGCTCGGCGTCGGCGACTTTGTTGTTTTAGCCGGCTTCTCTGATGCTACGGGCGATTTGCGCGTCGATGCCGAAGACTTTGGTTTCGGGGTGAGACTCGCCTTTGGGGTGGGAGATGGCGCACTGTGATCGACGCCGAGGTGAGTATTACGGCCGACACCCGCCCCGGTCCTGGCCACGGTAGCCGACGGATTCGCGCGGGGCTTAAAATTAGAAAAAAAGGATTTCTTTGGCGTTGGAGTTGGCGTCGGGGCGGCCCGGAGCGACACGGCCGCAAAAAGGAGAACAATTGGTATTGGAGAAAAAATTCTTCGGGACATAAGCCAGCTTTGCTCAATTTTTAGCACCTTCGTCCGTTCGAGCAATGGGTAACCCCTGTGGCAACAACTTGAGAAAATTTCGTTCATGTTGACAGACCATGCATGCGCTGCTTTCATACGGGTTCGCGCGCGCGAAATTTTCGATATGCCAACGACCGAAGTTATTTTAACCGACAACGTGCCCGGCCTCGGCGCTGAGGCCGACGTGGTCAAGGTGCGCCGCGGCTATGCCCGCAATTACCTGCTTCCGCAGAAGAAAGCCTACGAGGTAACCCCGACGGCGTTGCGCCAGCTCGACAATTTGAAAAAGAAGCGCGCGGAACGCGAAGCCGGCGAACTGAACGACGCGGAAGAGCTTTCCCGCAAGATCGGCAAAGCCCATCTTGTGTTCACGTTGGCAACCGGCGAATCCGGCAAAGCATTCGGATCGATCACGGCCCAGGATATTGTTAACCGGATGAAAAACGAGCTCGGGCTGGACATCGATCGGCACAGAATCGTCCTCGAGCGTCCGATTAAGGACACCGGCGAACACGAAGTCGCGATCAAGCTGCATCACGACGTGACGGCTCAATTCAGATTTGATGTAAAATCAGCAGAGGCGCGCAAAACGGAAGCGGAGCCGACGGGCGAGCATCCGAAAAAAGAGCGCCGCGGATTTTTCCGCAGACCCAAGGAAGAGAAAAAAGAAGAGTAATTAATGGCGACTCAACCATCCTCCGGGATAGGTCGAGAGCCTCGCAAGTCAGGAAATGGCGCTGGCCGAGGCTCGGCGGCGCGAAGCGGAGAAAATGTTATTCCGATTCCGCGCACAGGTTCTGCGCAGGATATTCACCGGCCACCGCCTCACAGCGTCGAAGCTGAACAAGGTGTCCTCGGCTCAATGCTGATCTCACCACGCGATGCGATCGCGGAAGTCGTCGAAAAAATAACGGCCGATTATTTTTACGTTCCGGCGCATCAAACGATTTTCGATGCGCTGGTCGAGCTCTGGAACGCAGGCGCCGCAGTCGACCTGATCACATTCACCCAGAATCTGCGCGACCGGAACCTTCTCGAAACCGTAGGTGGCGCGGCGGCAATCACAAATCTGTTCACGTTCGTCCCGACGGCGGCAAACGTGGGGTATTACATCGAAATCGTTCGCGATAAGTACATTTTGCGCTCAATCATCGCCGCCGGAACCGAAAGTGTGCGGCGCGCCTACGAAGAACAGGACGAAGTCGGCAATCTTCTCGACGAAGTAGAACAGAGAATCTTTGCGGTCGGAGAAGATCGCTTTAAAGGCCAGATGCTTTCCATGAAGGACCAGGTCATGGAAGCGATCGAGTCGATCGAAAAACTTTACGAGCGAAAAGGCGGCATTACCGGCGTCTCCACGGGTTTCGTCGAGTTCGATCGGATGACCAGTGGAATGCATCCGTCGGAAATGATCGTGATCGCCGCGCGACCGAGCATGGGAAAAACCGCATTGGCCATGAACATCGCCGAGCACGTAGCAATTAACGAAAAGCTGCCAGTTGGGGTGTTTAGTTTGGAAATGAGCAGCCAGCAGCTCGTGCAACGGCTGCTTTGCTCGCGCGCCCGTGTGAACCTACAGAAAGTGCGCGACGGATTCCTTGGCGAACGCGATTTCCCGAGTCTGACGGCAGCCGCGTCGAAACTAGCCGAAGCAAAGATCTTTATCGACGACACCGCGAGCCTGACGATCCTGGAGTTGCGGGCAAAAGCACGCCGGCTCAAGGCGCAGCAGGATGTTCAGCTCATTATTATAGATTACTTACAGCTCCTGAGATCGACGTCCCGCCGCGCGCAGGACAACCGTCAGCTCGAGATCTCGGAAATCTCCGCCGGCCTGAAGGGATTGGCCAAAGAGTTGAAAATCCCCGTCATTGTGGTCGCCCAGCTGAACCGGCAACCCGAGCAACGCGCGGGCGGTAAGCCGCGGCTGAGCGATTTGCGTGAATCCGGCTCCATCGAGCAGGACGCGGATTTGGTGGGCCTCCTGGTCCGGCCAGAGATCTACGAGGAGGACGAAGAGGCTCGCGCAGAGAAATCGGGCGAAGCCGAATTGATTATCGCGAAACAACGAAACGGTCCAGTCGGTGAAATCCCTCTGACTTTCCTGAAAGAATTCACCCGGTTCGAAGATCGCGCCCGCAACGTTACCGAGCCGGAAGAAGCGTTTTAGGTAGCTGCGATTGACCTCAATCGCCATGGCGGTTCGGTGAACCGCCGCTACCTCAGCGATTTAGCCGCTTCGACGACGTGTTTCGCGTCGATGCCGAATTCCTTCATCACTTCCGGACCCGGCGCGCTCAGACCGAACCGATGAAGGCCGATGACCTTTCCATCGAGTCCAACGAATTCATACCAGACGTCTGGCACGCCCGCTTCGATGGCGACACGTTTGCGGCATGAGGCAGGCAAAACCTCCTCGCGATATTTCTCCGGCTGCCGCCTGAACCGCTCGAAGCACGGCATCGACACAACGCGGACGCCATCGCCCAACTCCTTCGCCGCAGCCAAGGCATGCTGCAGCTCGCTGCCGCACGACATTATAATTAGATCGAGTTTGCCGTTTTCTTTCTTCGCGATGTAGCCCCCGCGCAGAACGCCTTCGCGACGCAGTTTTACATCCAGATCATTGAGGATCGGAACGACCTGGCGGGTCAGGGCCAGGAATGTTGGACCGTCTATGTGCTCCATCGCAGCCGCGAAAGCGCCGGCTGTTTCTTCCGGGTCGGCGGGGCGAATTACGTCGATCTGCGGCATTATTCGAACGCTGCTGATCGTTTCAATTGGTTGATGGGTCGGCCCATCTTCGCCAACGCCGATTGAATCGTGAGTGAAAATGTAAGTGTTCGGCAACTTCGACAAGGCCGCGAGGCGGATGGAAGCGCGGCAGTAATCCGTGAACACGGTAAACGTCGCTCCCGACGCACGGAAAATTCCGTGATACGAAATCCCGTTCATGATCGCACACATGCCGTGTTCGCGAATTCCAAAATGGATGTTGCGGCCGCCGGGCGTGTTCCTGGTGAAATCGCCGCCGTCTTTGATGTAATTCAACGTCGACCCGTGCAGATCGGCGCTGCCGCTCATGAGCAACGGAACCGCCTGAGCGATCGGCTGAAGCGCTTCGCTGCCCGCTTTTCGGGTCGCCAGCTTTGAATCCTTCGGAAATTCCGGAATCTTCGACAACAGATCGCCGGGGACTCTCCGCTCAATTCCGTCCTCCAGAACCTTCGCCTTGTCAGGATTCTTCTTTTGCCAATCCGTGTAGGTCTTTTCCCATCGATCGTACTCGGCGAGGAGGTCTTTCTTGTGAGCCGCAAAATAATCGTAGGTTTCTTTCGAGACATAATAATGCTCGTCCGGCAGGCCGAGAGCTTTCCGGTCGGCATCGACATATTTCGCGCCGGCTTCGCCATGCGCTTTGTAAGTTCCTTCAACCTCGGGGATCCCCTTTCCGATCAAGGTGTGGGCGATGATCAACTTCGGCTTACCGTTGTTGTTCTCTTTCGCGTTGTTCAGGGCGTCCAGGAATGCCTGCATGTCCTGGCCGTTGATTGTCTGAACGTCAAAACCATAGGCCTTGAATCGCATCGCAGTATCTTCGCTCTGACTGGCGGTGGCCGGAGCGTCGAGCGTGACCGCGTTGGAATCGTAAATCAGAATCAAATTATCGAGACCGAAATGGCCGGCGAAGGCGCTCGCTTCGGCGGCAACGCCTTCCTGCATGCAACCGTCGCCCGCCAGACAAATGCAATGTTGATCAAAGATTCGATGCTCGGGAGTATTGAATCGTTCGGCCGCCATTTTCATGGCAACCGCGATTCCGGTAGCGTTGCCAATACCCTGACCCAGCGGCCCCGTCGTACACTCCACTCCCGGCGTTTCAAAAAATTCCGGATGTCCCGGCGTTTTCGAATGGAGCTGTCGAAAACGCTTTATCTCCGCCATCGGCAAATCGTAGCCGCTGATGTGCAGCCAGGCGTAAAGGAACATCGAACCGTGACCGGCCGAGAGAACGAAATAATCGCGTCCAATCCACCTCGGCTTGTCCGGATTACACTTGAGTGCGTAACCATAAAGAACTGCACCCATTTCGGCGCAGCCCAAAGGCAGCCCAAGATGTCCCGATTGGGAAGCTTGTACGGCATCCATGGCGAGGCCGCGCGCTTCGGTGGCGGCGCGGGAAAGAGCTTCAATATTCAGACTCATGAGGACGAATTACTTTATGGTTTTGGACTGCAGATTACGCAATCTCTTTCCCAAATATCGGCCAAGCAGACCATATTGGGGCCCTCAATCGGTCCCGGTCCTGTAATGTTGAATAACTTGTGAATAAAAACCTCCAAAAGGGCCATTTTGTTCACAGCCTTTTGTGAATAATCACTTAATTTTCCAGCTCCCAGTGCCTACTTTGTCCTGACTCGATGAAGCTCTCTGAAATCCCCGCGCTTCTTCGTGAGATCGGTGTTTCTCCGGTGAAAAGCCTCGGGCAAAATTTCCTGCACGATCGCAATCTCGCCCGGTGGATTGTCGATCAAGCAAGTATCGCAGGAGATGACTACATCGTCGAAATTGGGCCTGGGCTGGGCGTCCTAACCGAATTTGCATTGGAAAAAGGCGCCCGGGTTCTCGCAATCGAGAAAGACAAACGTCTTGTTCAATTTTTACGGGAAAGATTCACGAATCAAAACGTCGAAATTATCCACGCTGACGCGAGCGAGTTCGACGTGCGGACCTTGTATGCGCAATCGCGGGTAAAGTTAATTGGAAATCTTCCGTATTACATTTCGAGTCAGCTGTTGATAAAATTCCTTGAATACCCTAGTCCTATCTCGTTGTGGTTGTTGATGTTACAAAAGGAGCTCGCCGCGCGCCTCGGCGCAACGCCGCGCACAAGCGATTACGGCGCGCTTACTTTGCAAATTCAATTTCATTATCGCGTCGAATATTTGCGCACGGTTTCTCAGAACGTTTTTCTTCCCAAGCCCGACGTCGACTCAGCGATTGTGCGTCTGACACCACGGGCTGAGCGCGAGTTACCTGCGTGCGATTACGCGGTTTTCGAGAAGCTGGTTCGGCGCGGTTTCTCTCAACGGCGCAAGCAACTTGGCAAACTACTTCGGCAAGAAGGCGCAGACTGGGAGAGGATCGTCACTACGCTTGGACTTAATCCATGGGCGCGAGCGGAGGAACTCTCGCTTGAACAATGGATTGCTCTCACAAACTGCGTCGCCCCGGTAGACCCCGGGAAAGACAATATTGAGCCCGAAGAACAGTTCCAAGTCGTTGACGAGCGGGACACTGCGGTGGGGTCGGCGCCTCGCAGCCAGGTGCATGCGAATAACTTGCTCCATCGGGCCGTTCACATCCTTATTTTCAACTCCCAAGGGGAGGTTTTCCTTCAATTACGCTCCCGCTGGAAAGACCGGCACCCGATACAGTGGGATTCGAGCGCTGCCGGCCACGTAGACGCCGGGGAGACATACGATCAGACGGCTGATCGCGAACTGGAGGAAGAACTAGGCGTAGAAACGACGCTCGAAAAGGTCGCGAAATTGCCGGCCTCAGATCGGACAGGCCTGGAGTTCATTTGTCTCTATCAAGGGCGGTACGATGGTACGATGCGATTGAACCGCACCGAAATCGAAGCGGGTCGTTATTTTCCGCCATCAGTTATCGACGATTGGATGGCAGCACGACCGAACGAGTTCGCGCCCGGCTTCGTGGAATGTTGGAAGGTCTGGCGCGAAAAAAGTTCCTAACGCCGGCGGCGCCGACGAGATGCCGGCTTGGCGCCCCGTTTCGGAGCGCGCCCCATCGCTGAGCGTTTGAATTTTCGCGCTGCACGCCGGGCGCCTTCTTTGCCGCCGTACAGCGAATCGCTAAACATTCTCGTCACCGCAGTTTTCCCGCGCAAAAAATGCACCTGGAAGCCATGGGTTTGTTTCTTCGCGCGCGCCCTGGTATCGATGCGGCGAATGTTTGGTTCAGAATCAGGATTAGATCGTCTTCTCATTTGCCCTGCCTAACAGGTACGTAAAACAGCGCGAGAATCAATGAGTCGCGCTGTTTTTATCGTTCAAGGCTGTTTTTTCCGGAGACGGGAGGTTCCAAGCCCGCCATTTCTTTTCGTATTCCTCCGCCGGCAATAGAACATAACACGGATGCTTTGCCGCCCTTAGCCAGGCGACCATTTTGACCAGCTCCGGCTCCGCCATCGTGGTGCAGCCGGTGGTCGGATGATTCACTCCGCGCCGAATATGAAAAAAAATCGCGCTGCCCTGCCCCGGCACTGGCGGATCGGAGTTATGACGGATCTCCACCAGCCAGTGGTAGGCAAAATCGCCCGATCGCATTTTTTCGTGGCTGTAATTGTCCGGTGGATTTTTGGGATCGATCACAATGTGCCGGTTGTAATTGGGCGATCGCGGATCGTCGCTCCAGATATCACCTTCCGTGACCTGACGATACGGATAGTCGCCGCCGGGCGGCAATTTTGTATCGTAACCGAATACTTCCCCGATTGAAAAAATTCCGGCCGGCGCCCGCCCATCACGTTCCTTTTTGTGCAATCCCGCTTCTTCCTGACCCGCGATACCACTGCCCCAGGCCAGCCCACTCTTGCCGAACAAAACCGGTATCGGCGAACTGACAGGGTCCCAATTGTCCTTGGAACGCTCAAACCGCTGCAGTCTGCCGTGCATTGAATTCCAATCCGGCGCAATGGCGACAATCAGCTGGGTGCAGTTCGCCGGAACACCCTCGGCACGGGCAGTGCTTGGTCGAACCAGGAGCATGCCGATTAACAGTGCCGGCAATATTCCCCGGCAGCAACGTTGGAAAATTAACATAGACGTTCTAAAGCTTCGCAAATCTAGCCGCTCAGTTTATTGAATTCTCGTTTCGTGAAAAAAATCTGGGCCATCCTCATCCTTTTTGCAGCTGTCTTCATTAGCTATGGGCCCGCTCTGCGCAACGGTTTTGTCTGGGACGATACGGCTTTGATTCTGCGTGACCCGCTGATTCGCAGCTGGCGGCTGATCTCCGAGGGCTTTAATCATTTTCTTTTCATAGACGCCACGGCTTCCGATTTTTATCGGCCGCTGCAAAGACTCACTTACACGGTGGACTATGCGATTGCGGGATTTCAACCCGGCTTCTACCACGCAACCAGTATTCTGTGGCACGCCTTTGCCGCCATAACGTTTTTGTTTTTCGCAGAGGAATTGTTGTCCAGCTTCGGTCTTGAACGGGCTCGCGCTCGCACCATCGCATTTTTCGCCGCACTCGCGTGGGCCATTCACCCGGTCCAAAGCGCGGCCGTCGTTTACGTTTCTGGCCGGGCCGATCCTCTTGCCGCAACTTTTGGGTTTTTGGGCCTTTTTCTTCTCCTTCGAGCAAACCAAGCCGGCGGCACCCGTAAATTGTTTCTTTTTGTCGGGAGCGGAGTCGCACAGCTGTTAAGCGCGTTTAGCAAGGAAGCCGGCCTGATATTCCCGCTAATCGGCATCATCCTGTGCGTGCTCCAAGGAAATTTGCGGGAGTTGTGGAGAATCGCGCTGGTCACCGGGTTTGTGGGCGCGATTTATTTCGCCCTTCGTCTTGGCGCCGAGCATCAGCCAGCACCGCAGCTAACTCCACCGCCCCCGGTCCTCGTCCGGCCAATCATTATTGCCCGCGCCGTTGCCGAATACGCCGGTTTGACTGTTTTTCCCTGGAATCTTCACATGGATCGCGATGTCGAAACCCAGCCAACCGGCTTCAGCGAGGCCAGCCTGGCGCACTCGGCATGGCGGGAACTTCAAACACTTCTCGGGATTGTTCTAATCGCCGCGTATTTTTATTGGATGTGGCGCAGTCGAAAACGCAGTCCGGTTGTGTTCGCGTGCCTGTTGCTTGGATTAATCACCTACCTGCCAGTTAGCGGAATCGTCGCATTAAACGCAACCGCCGCGGAACACTGGATCTATTTACCGACCGCTTTTCTGTTTTTGGCGATCGCCATCGAATGCACGTCGTTCTTCGAACCGGCTCAAGCTCGAAACCGGATTCGTCTCATCGGAACGGTCGCGTTCTGCGCTTGGTTCGCCTTTCTGGGTTGCCGCACCTTCGCGCGCACTTTCGACTGGAAAGATCAGCGTACGTTTCTTGAACGGACGATTGCGCAGGGGGGCGATTCGGCACGAATGCTGATCAATCTGGCCGGCTCGGAATTGAGCGAAGGAAAACTCCCGGAGGCGGCAGCGCATTTGCACACTGCGTTGCAAAAGAAGCCAAATCAGCCGCTGGCGGTCATTAACCTGGCGGCGGTGGCGCTGAAACAAAACGACTTCAAACAGGCGCGCGAACTGTTAAATCGGGCCACCCAGATGCCTGTGGTTGACGCGGAGGCGAATCAGATGCTGGCCGTGTTGGATTACAAGGAGAACGGAAAAGTCGATTTGATGCGAATGCGTCTGGCTTCGCGTAGCGGAATCCCAAACTGGACGATCGAAAAGACTTACATTCAATTGTTAGACCAAACCGGCGGGCGGAGCGCCGCGATCAACGAATTGCTCGCTTGTTTACAAACTCAGTGGTACCGCGCCGACAGTTGGGTTCTGCTTAGTGAACTCGAAACGAAAGCCGGCCACGCGGATCAGGCCGCCAACGCACTGACTCAGGCTCGCGCCTACGACGTCCATCTCGGGCGACGATAAGTCGTTAGGCAACCTAAGAGAAAATCCGACCAGCAGGTAAGACTGCGCACACTGAATAGCATCTGGGATGGCTCGTCAGTTCTTTGATATGAAAACATCTCTCATTTGCGGAGCGGCGCTGGCCATTCTGGGTGTGGCAGCGGCTCCTTTGCTTTCTCAAGCCCAGACTTCAACCAGCTCGAGCAGCACGACTTATGTGGAAACGAGCAAGATTGTTGGAACGAAGGTAAAAACTGGAAAAGGCGAAGAGGTCGGCATTGTCAAAGACGTTGTCCTGGATCGCAACAATGGCTGCATGGCCTACACCGTTCTCTCGACCGGTGGCACCGGCTCACGGGTCACTGGTCAACGCAAGCTCGTGGCCGTGCCATGGAGCGTTTACACGGTTTCACCGGACACAGGGTATCTCACTGTCAACGTGGAGCGGGATCGCATCTACAACGCGCCGGTTTTTGAGTATTCGCGTATCAGCGACACGGCTTATACCTCGAGCATCTATTCACACTTTGGTGTGGCAGCCGGCGTAGGCGTGTCCAGCGCGACATCCGCCGGCGCGACGACAACCACAACCGGTACAGCAATGAACACGGGCGCGACTACACAGGCTCAAGGCGGTGCTTATGCATCGCCGTCGGCGTCACCGGGAACAACCGCATCAGCAGCGCCAAGTGCTTCGGTTTCCCCGAACGCGTCAGGTTCCCCGAACCCCAATCTTACTCCGCCTGCGAATTCACAGTCTTCTCCTCCCAGCTCGGCCGACGCAAAAGCAACCGCGTCGCCGAAATCGTCAAGACATACGAGATCGGGCGAATCAGCCACTTCATCGCGTCGTAAGGGTGAAGAAGCGAATCAGGGCGGAAATGACGAATCGACATCGGAACGCAGTGGCACCTCTTCCGGCAAGAAGAGCAGCGCCCGCAAAACTTCCAGCGACGAAGAATCGTCAGCTGAAACTAGCGAAAGTCCGTCCAGTAAAAAGAGTTCTCACAAAAAGAGCTCCAGCGGAGAAACAACCGAGCCATCACCTGGCGAATAGGAATAATTTGAATTATGCGGCGTAAATCGCCGCACTGAAGAACCGCGGGTTTGTCCACAATCCCGCGGTTTCTTTTTTATCGAATCGTCAAGCCGACGCCGAAGCCGCTTCCACTCTGGCGGTGTCCGCCGCCAAATATTTCGCGCCTAGAATCCAGGTAATGCCGGACGCCAGAATAACTGCCGATACAAACAGGAATGCGATCCGAATGTTGCTGTGGCCGCCGATGTAGCCGAGCAGCCAGAACGCTTGCACGTCGCCCAACGCGTGAATGACCAAAATATTAACCGCGAAGGCAGTGGCGCGCACGACAGGCAAGGAAACATTGGCGAGCGCGGTGTTTGATGGACCGGTGTTCAAGAAGAGCAGGAAAATTGCGATAAACATCGCGATCCAAGCCGCCGGAAACGGAATGTAGAGGCTCACCACGAAAAACGGACACGCGATCAGCATTCCGATTCCTGAAACCCAAAAGTAAGACGCAGGAAAGCGCGGGCGAAGTCTGTCGGCGACAATTCCGCCAATGATCGTTGAACTCAAACCTGCGACTACGGTTATGATCCCAAAAATTGATCTCGCAGCGGCAGGGCTCTGGTTGCGAAAGGCGAGATACTCGGAAATCCAGAATCCCAATCCTCCCAGAGCAAAAGTCATCAACGTCTGAGCGATGCAATTCACCAGATAGGAGCGGGTTTGAAACAACTTCAGGTAATCTTTCAATCCGCGGCGAGCCGATCCTTGCATGAGATGATGCAACGCGACGCGCGGATCGCGTTGCCAAAAGCAAAGTAACCCGAGAATCAGTCCCGGCGGTGCAACCATGTAAAATGCCCATCGCCAACCCCAATGCGCGCCGACCGCGCCGCCAATCACATATCCGAGCGCGCTGCCAACGGGAATCGCTGCGCAAAAAAACGCCATAATACGACCACGAGTTTCGATCGGGTAAAGGTCTGCGAGGATCGTCGGCGCCGCTGGTCCGTAGCCGCCCTCGCCTATTCCAACGCAAACCCGGGTGGCGAAAAGCATCCCAAATGTAGCGGCCAGGCCGGAGCAGCCAGTCGCCAGACTCCACAGAATGACCGCAGTGCCAACAATCACCCACCGCGAAAACCGATCGGCTAAAAATCCTAGAAGCGGAGCCGCGATCATGTAGGTAATCAAAAATGCAGATCCGAGAAACCCAGTGTCTCGCATCGCGTTGGGATCGCCTGGCGCAAAGAATGTTGCCCGAATTTCCGGCTCAACGGCCGCCAGCACCTGGCGGTCGATATAGTTGAACAAATTGATCGTCAGCAGCAGGGCAAGGGCAGTCCAGGCGGCTGAGCTAGAGCGATCACTGCGGTCCATCCGAGAGTTTGTCGATTGCAGACGAGCGCCGAGTGATTGTAAATCATAAACGATGGATTTCACCACAGTCCGAGAGCGGCTGCTCTATTTTTTCGGTGGCCTGCTGTCCCGATGTTTTTACCGGGTCGCCGCTCATGGCGCGGATAACCTGCCGTCAGGTGGCTGTTTGCTCCTCCCAAACCACATTTCGTGGATCGACGCGATCGTGCTTCAACTCGCCTGCCCCCGTCGCGTTCGTTACGTCATCGATCAGGAATTTTATCACAAGCCGTGGCTCAAGCCGTTGCTGCAAACCGTTGGCTGTATTCCTATCGACACGCGGCACGCGCGTTCTGCAATCAAAGCTGCGACCGAACAGCTGGCCGCCGGCGAAGTGGTTTGTCTATTTCCCGAAGGCCAGCTTACGCGATCTGGCACATTGTTGCGGTTGCGGCGCGGCTACGAAGTGATCGCGCAACATGCCAACGTGCCGGTAGTTCCCGTTTGGCTCGACCGATTGTGGGGATCGATCTTTTCCTATCAAGGCGGCAAATTTTTCACCAAATGGCCAAGAGAATTTCCTTACCGAGTCAGCGTCGCCTTCGGCAATCCGCTCGAACCGGCCGGCGCAGATATTGCCACCATTCGCGAAGAACTGCTCAAGCTTGGCGAATTCTGTTACAGTCGCCGCTCATTATTGGATCGACATCTTGCCGAAGCGTCTGTCCGCGGCCTGAAACGGCACCGCTTCAGCACTGCAGTCATCGACGGACTTGATCATACTGAATTGAGCCGGGCGAAATTATTAGGTGCGGCCGTTGCTCTCGGTCGCTTCTTGCGAAAAGAATTTTCCGATCGGCGAATCGCGATCGTTCTGCCGGCGAGTAAAGGTTCGATGGTCGCGAACTTGGCCGTCGTGCTTGCCGACAAAGTTCCGGTCGATCTCAATTTCACGATGGGGCGCGCCGCAAACGAGTTTTGTTGCCGGCGCGCGGAATTGGGGGTCGCAATCACCGCCACGGCGTTCGTGGAGCGACTCAAGGATTTTCCGTGGCCAGATCGCGTTTTGAAACTGGACGAGCTCATGCCGCGTTTGAAATCACGGATCCTCTTTTGGTGGATGATGGCGATTTTCTGTCCGACCTGGATTCTTCTGCGGCTGCTCAAAGTTCCGAAAACCGGAGGCCACTCGGAAGCCAGCCTGCTTTTCACCAGCGGGAGCACCGGCGACCCCAAAGGCGCGGTATTGAGTCATCGCAACATCGTCGGCAACGTTTCCCAATTCCGCGAAATGCTCGATGCAAGGAAGGATGACGCTATCCTGGCGTCGCTCCCATTTTTTCACAGCTTCGGCGCAACCGTCACGTTGTGGTATCCGATGATGGAGGGCGTTCGCATCGTCACTTATCCAAACCCGCTTGAAGTCGCGAAGAACGCCGCCCTTATTCAAAAATACAAGCTGACTCTACTCCTCGCGACGCCGACATTTCTGCGCGGCTACTTGCGAAAAGCCGAGCCACAACAACTTCGAAGCCTGCGGCTCATCATAACCGGCGCCGAAAAACTTCCGCTCGATCTCGCCAAAGCCTTTGAAGAACGATTTCAGCAGCGCGTATACGAAGGCTACGGATTAACCGAAACGTCGCCCGTGGTCAGCACGAATTTGCCCGACCCAAAACCGAAACGCGGCGAACTGTTTCAACCATCGAGCCGCCTCGGCTCGGTGGGCAAAATGGCTCCGGGAATCGCTGCCGAGATTCGTGACCCTGAGACCGATCAAAAACTTTCGTTGCGCGACACCGGCATGATTTGGTTTCGCGGCGTTAATATTTTCGAGGGTTATCTGGATGATCCCCAACGCACGGCAGCGGTTCTGCGCGATGGCTGGCTGAAAACAGGCGACGTCGGTCGCTTCGATGAAGACGGTTTCCTTTACATTGAAGGCCGGTTGTCACGCTTTTCCAAAATCGGCGGCGAAATGGTCCCGCATGAATCGGTTGAGAACAAAATCGTCGATATTCTTGGCCTCGCCGGAAAAGATGAGCGGCTGATCGCGATTATGGGCGTGCAGGACGAAGCCAAGGGCGAAGCCCTCGTTCTCTTGAGCGCGTTCGACGCCGATCTTGCCCAGTTGCGCGACAAACTTCGCGATGCCGGCTTTCCCAATTTGTGGATCCCGAAAAAAATTTGTCGCGTCGAATCGATTCCGGTGATGGCCTCCGGCAAACTTGATCTCAGAAAATGCCAGGAGTTGGCGGTCCAATCCAAATGATTCGAATTTTTCACTCCATCGCAAACCGGGCGGCGGCGCTTTTCATGAAATTGCTGTTCGGTTACTCAGCGCGCGTCCATGTGATCGGACTTGAAAACACAGCGCGCCCCGGTGGTTTCCTGCTCGCTTCGAATCACATCAGTCATTTCGACCCGCTCATTATCTCAGCGGTCGTCCGGCGAAAAATCGACTGGATGGCGATGGCGGAGTTTTTTCCGTTGCCGGTCGTCGGAATGTTTCTGCGCGCGGTAGACGCGTTTCCGGCCGAACGAGACCGGGCCGATCGCAAGACGATTCGAACGGCGATCGAACGGCTGCACAATGGCCGCATCGTCGGCGTTTTTCCTGAAGGCGGGATTCGCGACGGTGCCCAATCCTTGTTGCAAGGCGCACCACTTCGCGCCGGCGCATCGACGCTCGCGCACATCGCCCAGGTTCCAATTTTGCCCTGCGTTATTTTGGGAACCGACCGCTTATACACGAAGCGCAGCTGGCTACCAGTTCGCCGCACACCGGTTTGGATCGCGTTTGGCACTCCGATTATGCCGCGGCGTGATTTGGAGAAAGCCGACGCGCGCAAGCAGGTTGAGACCGCGCTGACCAACGCATTTCAACACCTGTATTCCGAACTACGCGCAAAATTCCAGCTCACTGCCGACGATCTCCCCCACCCGCCGCGCGAGCGAATGAATGGCAGAGCCGGCGGGTTGCGCCGACCGGACGCCGCCGCGCGGCATTTCTACCTTCGCCGGTTCACCGCGAAAACCGTCGATTTCGCCGTCTGCACGTCGATGAATCTGCTGCAAGCGCGGCATAATTTAAACGGCCACAGCGCCGAAGCGATCGAGCGTTATGTCGCTGAGTGCGAAAAGCTTACACCGCGCGAATATTTCGCCGCACCGCACGACATGGACTTAGCGAACATAATCGGAGGTGGAAACGGCGCCTCTGCCGCCTGGCGAAGTCCCATCGAAACGAAATTTGCGCGCAACAACACCGCGCGCGCCGAATTTTTTGCAAGCGCACATCCCCGGACCGCGCCGACCGTGTTCATGCTGCATGCGCTGATGTCAGCCGCGGATATCGGTTACCGTCGTTGGGCGACGCAATTCAACGAACTGGGTTGGAACGCGTGCTTCGTTCACTTGCCGTATCATTATTCACGCGTGCCCCGCGGTTACTGGAACGGCGAGCTCGCTATCACCGCCGATTTGGTTCGCAATGCCGAAGGATTGCGTCAGGGGGTGATGGAGGTCCGGCAATTGATCGCCGCCTTGCGCGAACACGGCTGTCGCGAATTCGGAATTCTGGGAACCAGTTACGGCGCATGGATCGGCGCACTGCTCGCCGGCGTGGAAAGCGATCTGCGTTTTGTCGCGCTCATGGCGCCGATCGTGAATGTCGAACACGCGATTTGGCACAATCCAGGGTCGGCGACCATGCGACGCAAATTGCGACGGGCGAACATCACCCCAGAATTGGTAGCGCGGCATTATCATCTCAGCTCGCCCATCCACACCGAACCGGTGTGTGACCCGACCCGCGTGCTCTTTGTTGCGGGCGATTTTGATTTGATTGCGCGATGCGACGACATCGAAGCGATCCACCAAAAATGGCGTGGCTCGGAATTACTCCGCGTGCCGCAGGGACATTTCGGTTATCGCATGATGCGCGACACCGTCGCGCGCCTGAAAGAGCGCCTTTGATTGCGGGTTAACCAATCTCAAGAAACTTCAGACTTGGTCCGAGATCGCGGAAAGCCGCTTCGGCCAGGACGTTGTGACCTTTTGCCGAAGCGTGCCAACCGTCGATCTCGTGGAGTAATTCCGGGCGGCTGAGATCGGTCTTCGCCAGCGCATCCGAATATCGCAGCTGAAGATTTTCATTGGGCGCGAGTTCGCGGTTGAATTCGTCGACCATCATTCGAAGTTCGTCGTTCACCATCTCGGCGAGCCGAATCACATTGTCGCGATAATCCGGTCGGAATGAGATGAGATATCTGTAGGTCGTGTCCAGGTGCGGATACAAATTCGAGTCGGCCGCCCGCAGCCGTTCAACTTCTGCCCGGCCTTTGAAGTAAGTTTCGAACCCTATCAGTCCGAAAACGATGATCGCGGTTCGTCGCTGCCAGTTGAGTGCGTGCTCAATCAGACTGCGCAGTCGACTTTGAAACACTCTGCGAAACGATTCGCTCATTCTTCGCAATCGCGCATCCGGCCGGGCAAGTTCTTCAGGCGGACTTCGCCATGCCCAATCAACGTTGTTGTGTCCGATCGAAATCAAAATCAAATCGGGAAACCGCTTGGCCTTGGTCAATTGTTTGATCTGTCCGGAAAAATTTTGAGTTCCGAGAATGCGACGCGACAGCCAAAGGGGATAATCCGCATCATCCACCATCGCGCCCATTCCCGCGTGATGATAAGCCACCAACGGCGTTATCTTCTCCAACCGCTTCGAGACACTCTCAATGTCGTTCGTTGAATCGACGTTTAGAAACCAGTTACTGTTTCGCCGGATCCGCGCGCGCCAAACCGTCTTCCACGGCGTGGAAACATAAGCGCCTCTTGACACGCTATCGCCGATCATGGCGATGTGCGGCAATCGATTGATCAACTCTGCGAGTGTGATTTCGCGACCCTGATAAGCCAGATATTCCGAATGATACCGTGAGTTCGGATCGCTGATTCTTTCAAGAAAGTCTTTAGTGACAACCGTGGTCGACTTCATTGCGGCTCGGCAACGGGAATTGCCATTTCTCAATCGAGCCAGGCTTTGGAAGCAAGCAACTGGCGGAATTGTTCGTTGTCGACTGCCAGCGGCGGCAACCACTCACTGATCAGCTCGCGTTTCCACCAGGCTTTGTCGCCGAGAGGCGCAAATTGATAGCGATACAAACGCGCTCGCACATATTTTGGTGGCGCATCCGGGAATGGGTTATTTGTAAGGAGCGACAACGTGTTTTTGTCGTTATGCAAAAGTTTCCAGACAAAATGGAACGTCCACGGATGTTCGGCCGGCGTCTGCATCGCCTGAGACGCAAACCAGATTTGCCAGTCGATCCGCGGTTGATACGGCGCGATGAACGCCGGCCGCCGGTTCGGATCGCCCGGTTTGGCCACGAATTCGTATTCTTTCCATTTCGTGGCGTCGGTGAGCGAGGAATCCTCGGTTCCCTCAAACACAATTTCGTCACGCTCAGTCCCAACCGAGCCGAACGCGCCATACGTGTTCACGAGATCGAGCGGATCGAAGGAAGAATTCATCAATTGACGGTCACCGCCGACGAGATTGATGACAGTCGGAATGCTCAACCAACCAACCAACGCGGCGAGGCCAACGCTAAATCCGTTGCGAATCCAGGACGATTGCGATTGGGCCGCGGCCTGCTCGGCGCGTGCCACCAACGATCTCGGTAAAACCCGGCGAAGCAAGGTGTCGTCGAAGCAGGCGAGAAATGGAATGATCGTCAGATAGTTCAAGAAGGAAAGATTTCCGCTGATAATGAGAATCACCTGAAAGAGAACGAGCAACAGCCCCGCAACATGACGGGCGGTTCGCGGCCCAAACGAAAACCATGGGACAATCAGCTCGACAAAATGGTTCCACAGCACCTCGATATTGTGAAACCAATGGGGCAAAAAATGCAGATAGCGGCTGATCGGGTTCGGAATTGGCTGCGTCTCGTAGTGGTAATACAGGCAAGTCAGATCCCGCCAGCACTCGTCTCCGCGTAACTTGATCAAGCCGGCCCCGACCATGATTCGGAATCCGAGCCACCGAAAAAGCCAGAACACCAAAATTGGAGGACGCGATTTGGGAAATGGTCGCGGATCAATCAAAGGACAAAGAAAGATCGAAAGAAAACCGGTCTCGAGCAGTTGGATCTCCCATCCGTAGCCGTACCAAATGTTGCCGATGTGAACGATGGACATGTACATGATCCACAGCAGCGTGAGCAGGATGGCGTTCGCATAACCGGCCAGGACGATCAGGGACAAGGCGAGGCCGGCCCAGGCAAAAATTTTCAATCCCAAATCGGAAACGCCAAACCAAAACAGCGTCGGGACATGGACCATCGCGGCATGACGCGAGCCATAAAAGGTGTGGACGCGAGACAACCAGTCGTGGGCCGGCGTTAAACCGGTGGCGCCGATCAGCGGCACGAGCTGATTCACCGCGACCAAAAACGCGATCGCATAAACAAAACCAAGCAGCCGCAGAATAACGAATCGCGTCAGCCAATAATCGTTTCCGCGTGCGAAAAATTTCTCGATCTCGTCATTCATTTGCCAAACCAGCGGGAACGTCGAACGCCCAACGCCGAACGTCCAACTTCGATTTGAATCGGCAATCGAAAATCAAAAATCCGAAATTGAAAATGCCAGGGGGAGAATTGAACTCCCGACCAACCCCGAAAGCTTTCGGGGCTGCTCTACTTCCGCAAATGATAAATTGCCAATCTTGGGTTTTTCTTTCGTTTAAGCGAACGTTCTAGAGCGCGTGCTTTAACCAATGTTGTGACTTCTTTCTTGGCGACGATTTCGAGATCTCCGAGGCGTCTCGTTGTCGCAGTGTGTCCGCGGACGTGCTGTGCAAACCGAGCGTCAAGATCAGCCGTAGAGCCGATGTAGTGTCGACCGGTTGATCCACGCAAAATATAAACCCAAGCCATGAAAGGTAACTGCCAGGGGGGAGAATTGAACTCCCGACCAAGGGCTTATGAGTCCCCTGCTCTACCGCTGAGCTACCCTGGCGAAGTAAGCGGCGACACGTTCAATCGCGCGCCCCACGCTGTCAACGCGATGCATTGTAGGCCGTTTCTGTGAAACGGCGTCTGACACTACTCTTTCTTCTTCGAAATGTATGGCGCCAGGTCTTTCTCGCTTCCTCGCAACGCGGCCATGAAACAAACGCCGTTCTGCTCGCTCACCGCACCGGTCCAACGGTCTTGATCGATATAACGCCAGCCGTTGAAATGTTTCACAGCTCCCGTTTTCGGATCACGCTCGGCTGGAAACAAAAAGAACTGCATCTTTTTCTCAACCACCCAAATTTGCGCGATGGGCTGTCCTTCCTCGTCATCAAACTTTCGGCAACCGAGCGTCTTCAGGTCCGCGAACTCTGCAGGCACGTCGTAATGCACCAGCCGGTGTTTCATAAAGAGATAGTCGCCGAGCGCGCCCGCGTTTGTCTTTACCGGATCGAGCAACATCGATTTGTTTGAGCTCGCAGTAGTCAACAAGCGAAGCGCCGTGCTTTGCCCCGGAAAACGATTTAACCGATCGATCAGTTGAAAAGTCACGATCACGGCGATGACCAATGCCGCGATGCCGGTCGCGAGAAATACCGGATTCTGCAGGTATTTCCTCCAGGTCCGGCGCGGCGGCGCAATGAAAGATTCCGTCGGCACCCATTCGAGGATTTCCTTCGGAATTGGGATCGCCTGAACGAGAGCGCTCGCCGCTTTATCAAAGCTTTGCTGGACTCCGAACGCTTCGGTTTTGCGAGCATGATGCACAGCGGCCCGAAGCCCGCGCTCGTCTATCTGTTCATCCCGAAGCGGGGCGCAATGAAGCAGCATCTTGTCGCGCTTTGAGAGTTGAGACGCCGTTGTGCTCATGGTTGAGTCGCCGGCATCGTCGCATCCAACCAGGCTTGAAATTGAC
>JAJPJU010000202.1 GCA_021324035.1 Spartobacteria bacterium
GAGTGACATGTGACGAGTGACGAGCAAGAGATTGAAGAAGTGACATGTGACGAGCAAAACGGTTTTAGTTCATCCTAAACGTTTTTCTTCACGGTTACGTTCACTTTATCATTTTCGGTGCCGAGAAACGGTCCTTGTTTCACACTGACCGCCTGGAAATCCTCCAGCACTCGAAGCGCGTGAATGCCGTGGATCAAGACGATGGCGTCACCGGGTCCGAGTTCAATCTCCCGCACCAAGTTGCCGTCATCGCTGTAAAGCTCGACGACAACCCGGCCGCGTTGCATGACGAACATTTGCTGGAGATCGGTCACTTCGCGCGGAAACGGTTTGTGATAATGCGGCGGCTCGGAAAATCCGGACTCGTGGGCGAGCAACCCGAATTGAAACGACGATTCCGGCGGCGAAAAGAATTGCGTCTTGTTCACGCGCACGCCGGCCCGAATCACCTCCGCGTATTTGATGCCGCCGTAGGTAATGACTTCCGCCGTCATGAACGAAGCGCTCCCAGCCGCGCGAGTTTGTTTTGCCGAAGATCGTGCACTTCCATATCCGAGATCGCCTGAAACCTCCCGGCGCCGGTGAGGTGAGTAAGCTTGCCATTCTTATCTCGAGAATCGCGCCACCGGGCGTCGACGAAAGCCTCTCCCGGTGTCAGTGCGCGCAGGCCGTCGATCTTGTTGTTGCGAACGAAGTAGGCATTGTTGCCCGCGCTGTTGCAGCCGACCAGAGAGTAACCTTTGCGTTGGGCGAGCAAGTCCAACGCTGGCAACGATGCGCCCCAAAACTGTCCGGAGTAATGCGCATGGTGCCTGACAAATTTCGGATCGTACGGAATAGTGACCGCCAGGTCAGGGCCAAAGACGCTGTTGTATTCCACGATCACGATGGCTGGATCGATTGCATCAATTCTTTCCCAAACCCAATAATCGTTGCCGTCGATGTCGATGCTTAACAGTCCGATTTCTCCAACAAAACCGGCGTCGCGCAGGAGGCCGTTGATGTTCTCACGGGTGATGAAAGCGCACTGCGCCGTTAAGGTATGACGCCAATAAATTTCGTTGTCTTTGATTTGACGAATACACTTCTCGTCTCCATCGAGAATCAAACCTCGCCAATTGTTGTTCAAAAGTAAAAAACGGGTGTTCGATTCGCGATAGTTTTCGACGCCGAATTCGACGAACGAATCGGGCAATGGCGCGAGGCGATGAATTAGATTTTGAATGATGCCGTCATCGCCGAACTGGGAAAAAACTTTGAACTCGGCATCGCGCAACGAAGCCGGGGATTTCCCATTCCGGATGTTTTGGATCAAAGGCTGGGCCGCGAGAATCTTGAGATCGTCGATCTCGCTGCGCATCTTGACCAGTTCGCGCCGAACTCGCGACGGTTTAGTGAACCGGAACATATTCGGAGACTGCTTTCGATACCGGCGACTGGTCGAACCAAATCGATAAATCGCGTTCCAGGAGTTGCTCGAGCCGCTGGATATCTTCGCGATAACGGTTGAGCAATACGGCTTCGATGTTTCGATCTCGCTGCGGGTTCGATCCGCGCTTTGTGTTCCACCCCATTAATCCGTTGATAATTTTCCGGCGCAATCGCGACGGCAAAATCGCGAGATGACCCGGGGCGCGATTACGCAGCCAGAATTGCAGGCCCGGCGATGCGGGAAGCCGGCCTTCGTTATGGATCGCAATCGCCGGTTTAAAATCGGGATCGACATCGAGAAAGTTGAAAATGTCGCGGCAAATTGCGAGCGGATCTTTGACGAACTCCTCGAAAAGAAAAATCCGCACGTTTTCTTTCCCGAACGTTTCCAGAAAGCGGCGGACCTGCGCGGAGTAAAGTCCGCTCCCGAAGTAGAGATAATCGGAAAAGAACGCCGAACAGTTGGTGCGGAAATTTGGATCCCGTTCGCGTTGCGGTTCGCGCTCGAGGGCGTCTACGAACGTTGGCGCGTCCTCATATCCTTCGCGCACCATCCACCAGTAGAGCGACTCGGCGCGGCGAGCGGGATTTCTCAGGACCAGGATGATTTTCACCTGGCCGAATGTTGACTTAATCCACCCAGGACTCTCTTCGGAACAAAGGTAACCGGTCGATGATTCGCCGATTGCTTTTTCACTGCGCGCGCCGCTGAAGAGGGCGAGGTAATCATTCCAACTGCTGTAGCCATAGTTGTGCACGAAGAAGTTCGGCTCCTTGAAGGTGGACATAAAAATGTCCGGATGCTGGGCGAGATATTCGTGGAGCGAAGTCGTGCCGGCTTTGCCCGCGCCTGCAATCAGAAAATTTGGTTTAGTAGCCGCCACTTCGTTAGGATGCTGCCGAAACCGAAACTGTTTCGGAAATCGCCGACCGCGCCCCGCGCTCATTCGCGCGTTGCCATTTTACATTGGCGTAGACGTGACCGAGATCGTCTCCGGAAAAACCGTCGTATCTATCTAGCATCGTGGCAAGAATCCGGAACCCAAGCGCGTGTTTGCGAACGTCATAAAGCTTAGTCTTTGGCGTATGCAGCGCGATGGTGATCGAGTAACGGCCGGGAAGAAGCAAATGCGCTGGAATCACAGCGGTAATATTATGCTCGCCCGGCGCTTCGACAGAAATCGCGGGCTTCGCCATTGAGACCGACGAATAAAAAATGCGTTCGCCTTTGAAATTGAATACGGAAAAGGAAAGCTGAAGTCCTTCGATTTGGCGGCGCACGTTGAACGAACAATTCAGGAGGATCGGTTCGTTCACGCTAAACGAATTCGCCGCTTCTTGTTCGGAACGGTATAAACCTGCGAAGCGAAAGCTCGCGTCGCTATCAATCGCGGGAAATTCGATTGTTGGGAGCTCTTGCTGTTCGCCGCCGAGATAATTCGCAACCACCTCCGAGGCGCTTCCCGTTTTTTCGATCTCGCCGTTGCGCAGCAGAACACAGCGCGAACAGAGATGACACACGGCGTCCATGTTGTGGCTGACGAAAATTACGGTCCGACCTTCCTTGGTGGCCACGTCTTCCATTTTCGCGAGACACTTTTTCTGAAATTCGGCGTCCCCGACGGCCAGGACTTCGTCGATGAGCAGAATTTCCGGATCCAGATGTGCGGCGACGGCGAAAGCGAGACGCACATACATTCCGCTCGAATAACGCTTCACCGGAGTATCAAGGAATCTTTCTACTTCAGCGAAGGCGACGATTTCATCGAACTTTCTTTTTATTTCGGCGCGGGTCATTCCGAGAATAGCGCCGTTCAGGAAAATATTTTCGCGTCCGGTGAGCTCCGGATGAAAACCGGTTCCGACTTCGAGCAGAGCTCCGACCCGGCCGTAAATATCGACACCTCCAAGGGTCGGCTCGGTAATGCGATTGAGAATTTTTAGCAGCGTGCTCTTGCCGGCGCCATTGCTTCCGATGATTCCGAGCACTTCACCGGCATTGACATCGAATGAAACGTTTCGCAACGCCCAGAATGTTTCCGAAGTGGACTTACCATTGCCGCGCAACCGGTTGATCATTCGTCGCGGCAGCGTCGTTAACTCTTCGTGCAGCGTTCGGTAACCGCCCAATCCGCCGCTCAAATGAGAGATCCGAAACGACTTGCTCAGGTTTTGGACGGAAAGGGTGAGGTCGGACATGAAGAAAGCTAAGCGGGAAGCGGGAAGAGGTAAGCGCTACCGGTTCTTGAGTAGCTGGCAATCATGCGACTCAATTTATCACAATCCTCGAGCAACCGATCCTCGGAGCGAAAATGCGGGGTCATTTAGTTCCTCTCGGCTTACCTCTTTGCTCTTGCCGCTTTCCTCATATGATGTCGGCAAAATCACGTTCGACTCGCCGGAAGAAAAATGCGCCCGTGACCAGAATCAGGACGGACATTCCGATCGTGATCCAAAGCATCGTCGGAGTGAGCGCGCTGTGGCCGAGCACGCACCAACGGAAACCTTCAACGAAGCCGACGACCGGGTTGAGCGCGAACAATGTTTGCCACAGCGAAGAATCAATCATGCTTGTCGGATAAATCACCGCACTCGCCCACATCCAGATTTGGAGAAAAAGCGGTAACGCATAATTCGTATCGCGATACTTCACGCTGAGCGACGAAAACCACAAAGCGACGCCGGTGGCGGTGATCGCGGTCAAAAATAAAAATCCCGGAATCGCGAGCAGGCGCAGTGTTGGCGCGATGTGGTAGACGGCCATGAACACAAAAAGCATCACCAGGGTGACCGCGAAATCGACCAAGGCGGAAAAGGTGTGGGAAAGGGGGATCAACATCCGGGGAAAATAAACTTTGGAAACGAGTTGGGCGTTATTGATCAGGCTAGTGCTGCTTCGTTGCGCGGTTTGAGAAAAATAATTCCAAATCGTCAGGCCGCAGAAAACAAACAGAAGATGCGGCGTTCCATCGCTCGGCAACTTTGCCACCCGGCCGGCGATCAGCGCCAGAATTACGGCCGCGATGAGAGGCTGGAGCGCGACCCAGGTCATTCCGAGCGCAGTCTGTTTGTGAATGACCTTGATGTTACGCTCGACCAGGATCCAAAGCAGATCGCGATAGCTCCAGAGCTCGCGCAAATTCAACGCGGCCCAGCCTTTGGTCGGGCGAAGCCGGAGCGTGGGTGTCCGGCTCGGGCGCGGCGCGGCGGAAGTCGGCGCGGTTGGTTCGGCGTAGGCGACAGTAGTGGGTCCGGAACTCACGGTGGCCAATGTCGAGAAACTGCTCATTTCGCGCAAGTAACCGTATTCGATCGCTTTCCCCGCAAAACCACGGGCGGGCCAACCGCATCGCGCCCCATTTGCTTGCGCTTTACAATGCGGGTTCTACTGTGGCGCGGTGAAAAAAATCGAGGCGATCATCAAGCCATTCAAAACCGAAGCGGTCAAAGACGCGCTCGCTGCTGTCGGCATTGAAGGAATGACTTTGAGCGAAGTCCGCGGATTCGGCCGGCAAAAAGGCCACAGCGAGATTTATCGTGGGAGCGAATACACCGTCGACTTTTTACCCAAGGTGAAATTTGAAATCGTGGTCCCGGACGACGTCGCTCAGCGCGTAGTCGAAGCCATTATGCAATCGGCCAAGACCGGAAAGATCGGCGACGGCAAAGTTTTTGTGACCGAGGTCCAGGAAGCAATTCGGATCCGGACGGACGAGCAGGGCGCGGAAGCGATTTCGTGAAGAGGCATAAGAAAACGTCCAACGCTGAACACCGAACATCGAACGCCGAATTTACAGGAAATGGTGTTCGCGCCGGGGAAC
>JAJPJU010000050.1 GCA_021324035.1 Spartobacteria bacterium
ACCAATGCGGACCTGGAAGATCGACGGACCGCCGGAAATCGTGGCGGGGATCGTCATGTAGGTCATGACTTCCTGGGCGCTGCGTCCGGCGAGCCGGGCCAGAAACGCGCCGGCGGTTTGGATTCCGTCCTGGGAGTTGCCGGCCAGCCGGATTACCGCGTCCTGAATATTTTCCGGGCGAAGATCGGCCCTTTCAGATGGTGGAGCGCCGGCAACCTTCGCGGCGTCTGGCTTTTGAACTGCGGTAGGATTAACAGGTTCGCCCATGGGAAATGTGGAATGCTTTCGGGATTTTACGCGGTCTTCACAGTAACTCTCAACGCTCAACTCTCAAGTCGGAGCTCGGAAGTCAGAAATCAGAGGTCGGAGGCTAGAGCGAGGCGCAAAGCGGAAAAGGGAAACTCTCAACAACTCAACGTCTCAACTACTCAACCTCTGCCTTAGCCGCCTGGCGACCAGGAGTGTTGTTGCCAGAAGTTTTGGAGGGAAACGTTGTTGCCGTTGAAAATGTTGCGTTCCGCTCTGCGCATGTTGGCAACGCTGATTGGAAACGCATTGCGCGGGCGCAAACCGCATTTGCCGTCGCCGCAATATTGCCACATCTCCCAACTTCCCCAGGGAGAGATGCCGCGAGGTTGGGCGTGATAATTCGCAACCCAAAGCCAGCAATTGGAAAGCACGGCACGCTGGGCGCCGCTGATACCGGAAAACATTTGGCGCAGCCGATTTTCGCTGCCGTAAATTCCGGGATAAACGCCGGTGCGTTCTTTGATGCGCTGGGCGAACGCGGCGGCCTGGGCAACGCTCATGTTCCCGCCGTGGTAATGATTGTTTTCAAAATCGAGGACGAGCAAAACGCCCGGCCGGTTTTTTTCTTCCTGGTTCGCGCCGACCACCGGTCGGTGAGAGGATGCGACGACGGATAGGAAATGATCGGCCTGACGAATCGGATCCGTCGCGTCGGCGAAATGGTAGGCTCCCCAAAGTAATCCGGCTTGCGCGGCCTGGGCTTGCCGCTCGGCGTAACGCCAGTCCCGCTCAAATCGTGGAAAACTTGCTTCGTGGATCACGCCGACGACGCCTTCGCTTTTCATGGCCACGAAATCAGGCCGCAACAGATCGTAATGCGACATGTTGACGACGCTGTTGCCAGCGAAGGCACAGGCGGCGGGGAACAAAGCAAGAATTATCCGTAAGGTTCCGGATTTCATGCGGCGGTGAAGATAACGCATTTCGGTAATTGGGCAACAATCAGAGGTCAGAAGTCGGACGTCAGAGGTCAGATGGCGATTGGGGTCAATCGCCGCTACCTCACGGCGAAGCCTTGGGCTTGGCGGCGTCGTCGGCACCGGGAGTGACATCCAGTCCGCGGCGTTTCAGCAGCGGTTCGAGATAGGGATCGCGGCCGGTGAAGTTTTTGAACAAGCCAAGGGCATCAGCCGAGCCGCCGCGCGACAAGAGTTTTTCGCGAAAGAGATCGCCATTCTCGCGGGTCAATCCGCCGTGCTGTTTGAAATATTCGACCGTGTCGGCATCGAGCACTTCACTCCATATATAAGAATAATAGCCGGCCGAATAACCGCCGGCGAAAGTGTGCGAAAAATAAAAGCTGCGATAACGGGGTGGCACAGGCGGATAATCCACGCCGGCCTTCTGCAACGCCTGCTTTTCGAACGCGATCGCGTCCGTTGGAATTTGTGACGGATCGAGTTGGTGCCATGCCTGGTCGAGAAGCGACGCGGCGAGGTATTCGGTCGTTTTGTAGCCTTGATTGAATTTTTCGGCGGCTTCGACCTTATCGAGTAACGCCTGAGGGATCGGCTCACCGGTCTGATAATGTTTCGCGTAATTCTTCAAGACTTCCGGCCAGCTCGCCCACATCTCGTTCACTTGCGACGGATACTCGACGAAATCCCGCGGCACACTGGTGGCGGCAAAGCGCGGATACTTCACATTGGAAAACATTCCGTGAAGCGCGTGACCGAATTCGTGGAATGCGGTGCGAACTTCGTCGTGGGTGAGCAGCGTTGGTTCGCCCGCAGGAGGCTTGGGGATGTTGAGGTGATTGGCGACTACGGGCTGAGTCCCGAACAATTTATTTTGGGTGACGTAGGAATTCATCCAGGCGCCGCCGCGTTTTGACGGCCGCGCATAATAATCACCAATAAAAATTGCCAACTGTTTGCCGTCGCGATCGAACACATCAAACACCCGTACGTCGGGCTGATACACGGGCAGATCGTGGCGTTCCTTGAAAGTGAGGCCGTATTCCTTGTTCGCGGCGAAGAAAACGCCGTCGAGGAGCACGTGATTCAGTTCGTAATAAGGCCGGAGCTGCGATTCGTCGAAATCGTATTTCGCTTTGCGCACTTTTTCCGAATAAAAATCCCAGTCCGCGGCGCCGATCTGAAATCCGCCGTTTTCCTGATCGACAATCTTTTGCTGCTCGGTGGCTTCGGCTTTCGCATTGGTCACGGCCGGCGGCGCGAGATCACCCAAAATTTTGTTCACTGTCGCAACATTGTGCGCGGTCTGATCTTCCAGTTGGTAGGCCGCCCAGTTGTCGTAACCGAGCAGCTTCGCTTTTTCGGCGCGCAATTGTGCCGTGCGTAAAACGATCTTCTGAGTGTCGAACGCGCCGCCGTGACTGTTGCGGGCAAGCGACGTGTCCATGATTCGCTGACGCAATGCACGATTTTGCAGCGAATTGAGCAACGGCTGCCCGGTCGTGTTCTGCATTTGAATCACGAACTTGCCCTCCTTGTTTTCGGCTTTCGCGGCGCTGGTAACGGTCGCCATCTGGCTGTCGGACAAACCGGCAAGATCTTCCTTGTTGTCCACGACAATGGAGGAGGCGTTCTTTTCCTTGAGAACGTTCTGCTCGAAGTCCGTCTGCAGTGTCGCGAGCTCGGCGTTGATCTTCTTCAACTTCTCTTTGTCGGCATCGGACAGTTTCGCGCCGGCCCGGACGAAATCTTTATAATAACGCTCGAGCAGATAGGCCGATTCCGGATCGAGCCCGAGTTTTTCCCGGTTGTCGTAGAGTTCCTTGACCCGCGCGAACAATTTAGCGTTCAGATGAATGGCGTCGTGATGGGCGGAAAGTTTCGGGGCCATTTCCTTGTCGATTTTCTGCAGCTCGGGATTGGTGTTGCAGGAATTAAGGTTGGAAAAGATCCGGTCGGTCCGGTCGAGCAGGCGGCCGGTACGTTCCAAGGCGACGATGGTGTTATCGAACGTGGCCTTGGCTTTGTTATTGGCGATCGGCTCGATTTCCTTCAACTGGTCGCGCATCCCGGCTTCCATGGCGGGCTTAAAATCCTCGTTCTTTATTTTGTCGAAGGCGGGATAATGGAGCGGCAAGGAGCTTTCCTTCAGGAGCGGGTTGCCTGTGGAATCGGCGGCGGGCACGGCGGAGATTTGAAAAGCGGTCATGAATGCTAGAACAGTGAGCAAGTTAACGGTTCGCATAAGGGATTTGTGATTTACCAGAAAACGCCCAACCCGCCTACGCTGAAAGCTTCGGCGTGGCAAGCGCTCAACTGACATTTACATTGATGAAAATGAGACCTGTCTTCCGGGCTTTTTTCTTGAGTGCGGTCGTTGCAATTGCAACCGGCACCTCGCTTAGCGGGGCCACTACAGAAAAGCCGACTGCGGCCGACACGGCCGCCCCTGCAGAGGAGGCGGGTTTCGACGCCAAAGCGGCGGAGCGTTTTGCGAAGCTCGCCCTGGCCTGCGTGCACAAGGATTATCCAAACAAGATCTCGCACGTTCTTAATAGTGATGCCGATGTGGCGCCGCCACGAAAACTGACCCCGGCGTTTTGCGGGTGCTATGACTGGCACTCATCGGTTCACGGTCATTGGCTGCTGGTCCGATTGTTGCGAACTTTCCCGGACGCGGCATTCGCCAAAGATGCCCGGGCGGCGCTCAAGCAAAGTTTGACCGCGGAGAACCTGAAACAGGAGGCCTTATATATAAAGGGGGAGGGCCGCGCCAGCTTCGAGCGTCCCTACGGGCTGTCCTGGCTCCTGCAGCTGTCCGCCGAATTGCGCGAATGGGATGATCCGGATGCGAAAGAATGGGCGACCAACCTGAAACCGCTGGAAGATATCGCAGTCGAAAGACTGACCGCCTGGCTGCCGAAACTTTCAAACCCGGTGCGGATTGGTGAGCACGATCAAACCGCTTTCGGCCTCGGATTAATGTTCGATTATGCGCGCACGGCGAAAAACGATTCCTTTGCCCGGTTGATTCGAGATTCGGCCAAAAAATTCTTCCTCGCCGACAAGAACTGCCCACTCAATTACGAACCGTCCGGCGAAGATTTTCTTTCTCCGTGTTTGGGCGAAGCGGATGTGATGCGCCGGGTCCTTCCTCAAAAGGAATTCTCGAACTGGTTGAAGGATTTCATGCCGCAGATTCCGGTTGGCCGCGAAGGAAGTGACAACGCCGACTGGCTGAAGGTCGCGGTATCGCCGGATCCGAGCGACCCGAAATTGGCGCATCTTGACGGATTGAATTTAAGCCGGGCGTGGATGTTAGAAGGAATTGTTTCGGCGTTGCCAGATGATGATCCCCGGCGAGAGGCATTGGAGGCGGCCGCGGACGCGCATCGCCGCGCCGGATTAGCGGCGGTAACCGGTGAACATTACGAGGGCGGCCATTGGCTCGGAAGTTTTGCCGTCTATTTGACGACTCGCCGCGGGATCGTCGACGGTACCAAACCAAACCACTGATGCCGGAATCTGATTCAGAGCGGTTGAAACTAACGCCGGAGCAACGGCGTTTTCTCGGGGGTGCGCGATCAGCAAACCCTCCGGCGGCCCCGGAACAAAAACCTGCCGTGCCTGAACCGGCCGCGAAAGTTAAAGGCCCGGCGCCGGTTCCATCGCCGCCATCGGAGACACCAAGTCAGCCCGAGCAACATCACGCGCCGCGTCGAACCCGTGGCACGGGAACGTCGAAGAAACTTGAAATGCAAAAGCTGGCGGTAGTCGCCGGCGCGCTGATTCTGCTCGTGGCGACGTTCTATGTCGGAAAAAAATTCGAATATTGGCGATATCTGATCGCGACGCGAAACGAGGCGAAGATCGCTGCGAAAGCAACGGGCGATTTTGCCGGCGCGTCGGC
>JAJPJU010000060.1 GCA_021324035.1 Spartobacteria bacterium
ATCGGCGTCGCCGTGAAAAGTGCGAACGGCGAAATGAAACTCATTACCGGAAACCAAATCGGTTCCCTGCTTTCCTACTACCGGCTCAAGAAGTTTTTCGAGCTTGGGATCCTGAACGAGCAGAACCGTTCTCACGCGGTCACGATCAAGACTTTCGTGACGACCGACATGCAGAAAGTGATTTCGGAAAGTTTTGGTGTCCGGTGCGTCGATACCCTGACCGGATTCAAATACTTCGGGGCCAAACTTGAAAAATACGAGCGCGCACTGCCGGAAAAGATTCGGGAAAAATATCGCCAGCTCCCCGAACAAGAAACGCGGGCAGCGCGGTTGGAACACTCTTCGTTTTACGTTTTCGGAAGCGAGGAAAGTTACGGCTACAGCGGAGCCGATTTTGTCCGGGACAAGGACGGCAACGCCGGGGCTATCATGTTTTGCGAAATGGCCGCCTACGCCAAGTCGCGCGGGCGAACGGTCGATCAGTTGCTCGATGAAGCTTTTGCTGGGTTCGGTTATTTCGATGAAAAAAACGCCTCCATTTATTTCGAAGGCGCGGAGGGAGCCGACAAGATCGCGCGATTACTCGAATCGTACACCAACCAGCCGCCAGTGGAAATCGCCGGCTCAGCCGTCACCGGCATTACGGATTTCGAAAAGCAGACAATTCGCGATGTGGAAGGCGACGTGATCCCGAAACAGAAGATGTCGATCTTCGAACTGAAGGACAAAACGCGGATCGCGGTGCGCGGATCCGGAACCGAGCCGAAAATCAAATACTACATCTTTGCCCAACGCCGGCCGAACGATGGCAAGTTCAACGGCGAACAGCTGCAGCAAATCAAATCCGAGGTCGGTCAGCGGCTCGAAGCAGTCTGGAAATGGCTGGAACAGGATGCTCACGCCCGGGTGGCGCGATAGCTGCTCGATTGCGAGCGAGGCCATTTTTAGGGATTACTATGCATCGCGAGATTAATTTGAGTGGCGGAGAGATTACCCTGCTGAAAAGCCTCGGACTTTCGGGCTCGCCGAATCCTGGCAGGCTGCTCCTCGAGCAAATGGGCGAGATGGCCGAAGCCGAGTTTCTGGACGACCTGACCGGG
This sequence comes from Spartobacteria bacterium, assembly GCA_021324035.1. Taxonomy (GTDB): domain Bacteria; phylum Verrucomicrobiota; class Verrucomicrobiia; order Chthoniobacterales; family UBA10450; genus AV40. The sequence continues at coordinate 1,101 of JAJPJU010000060.1, forward strand.
CTTATCGGCCAGGGATATGTTCTTGCCGACAAGGTGAATGTTCGGACGATGGAAGATGTGGAACGCGCTGTTTTTCGGGTCAACGCTTCCTACGCCCGTGATTTGAAAGAGGCTATCCGTCCCGGCCGTCACGAGCCCGAACGGCGCCGCCGCCGGCGCGGATAACCGATCCGCGCGAATCCAACTTCGCTGACTCCAAAAGATCCGATTTCGGATTACTCTCGGATCTAAACATTTTGGGGCTTGCTTGGAACTTGGGATTTAGGGTTTGGCCATTTAAAGTGCGAGCCCGTGCTTCAAAGTTTAAAAAACATCTGGCCCTGGCTTGCCGCAATCGTTAGCGGAGCTCTCGGCACTTTTTGTTTCGCGCCGTTCAACCAAAGCTGGCTCTGCTGGATTGCACTGACTCCGCTCACTGCAGCAGTTTGGTTCTCCGGTGAAAATTCAAAACGCCTCTGGCTTCGAAATCTCCTGCTCGGTTACGTCGCAGGCATGGTCTTTTTCACGGGAACATTCAGTTGGCTCGGTTCCCTCGGCTATTTGTATCAGAGTTTTTTTCTGCATGGACTCTCGTTTCTATTGTCGATCTATCTCGCAATGCACTTCGCTTTTTGGGCGTGGTTCATTGGCCTTTTGAAACCAGGAACGTTCACGACTTCCTGGCGAAATTTACTGGTTGCGCTCCTTGCAGCCGCGGCTTGGGCAACTCACGAGTGGATTCGTGGCTGGCTCTTTACCGGATTTGGGTGGAACGGTCTCGGCGTCTCGTTGCATGCCCAATATCCGGTAATTCAAATCGCGGAGTTCACGGGCGTTACCGGGCTTTCGTTTGCAGTTGCGTTCGTCAACATCATTGCCGTCACCACGCCGGTCCGGCTGTTCCTGGAGGCAAAAACACGTCGGATGCGTCCGCATTTCGATCTCACCCTGACGATGATCGGGATTGTCGCGCTGATGGCGTTCGGGCTGCACCGGATTCAAACCGCGTCGCCATCGAAATCGATCCGGGTGGCAGCGGTTCAGGCGAATGTGCCGCAGCTCGAAAAGTTCGATCCGCAATTCACGCGCGAAATTTTTGAGAAGTTCAGCCGGTTGAGCGACGTAGCGTTGAGAGCAAATTCGCCGCCGGACTTGCTGGTTTGGCCGGAGAGTTCAACTCCGGATCCGGTGCGCGACGAAAACGGAAGCAGCAATCGATTTGTGAAACAACTCGTGGCGTCATCCAAGACCGATTTGCTGCTTGGCACTCTGGATTTCGAGCCAGGCAGCGATTACAACGCCGCGGTCCTCGTTTCAAATGGCGGCGACCGGATGCAGATCTATCGCAAGATTCATCTGGTGCCGTTCGGCGAATACATTCCGTTGCGAACTTCGTTCCCGTTGTTCGCTGCGATCGCCGGAACCTGGGTGCCCGGGGATTTCAGTCGTGGCACCGACTTCACCGTGTTCAATCTGACCAACCAAAGTGCCCGCGTCGCGCCGTTGATTTGTTTTGAAGACACGGTAGGCGATCTGGTCCGGCGATTCGTCGCCAACGGCGCAAACGTTCTGGTCGATATAACCAACGACGGCTGGTTTCTGCATTCGTCGGGATCGAAACAACATCTGGCCAATGCGATCTTCCGCTGTGTGGAGAATCGACGCCCGATGGTGCGGGCGGCGAACACCGGCGTGACCTGTTTCGTGAACGAGTTTGGCCATGTGAACCAACTCCTGCAGGACGATACCGGCGACACCTTCACCGAAGGTGTTCTCACCGGCGAAATCAGCGTTCCCCTAGATGGCGGACTGACCTTTTACGTCCGCCATGGCGAATGGTTCGCCGAATGTTGCGCGATGATCACGGTGATCGTCATTTCGACGTTCGGCGTGTTCAGGCGCAGAAAGTTGTAGAGGCGCTTGTGCCAAGCGCCTGTTTATTTTAGTTCGGCGTTTGAGACAAACGCCGCTACAACATCACTAACGTGCCTGTTCAACTTCCACTCGATCATCTTCGCGAACTTTGGCCGAAAGAACTTCGTGGCGCAAGAGTCGGAGCGTTATTACATCCCGCATCGGTTTCTTCGCAACTCGAGCACGCTTCCCAAATTCTCGAACGATTGAATGGTGATCTCTTTCAGGTCGCGGCTTTCTTCGGACCCCAACACGGATTCCTGGGCCAAACTCAGGACAACATGATCGAATGGAAAAGTTACGAACACCCGCGTCTGCACGTGCCGGTTTACAGTTTATATGGCGAACATCGCGAGCCCACGGACGAAATGCTGCGCGATCTCGATGTATTGCTGGTCGATCTGCAGGACATCGGCGCCCGTTATTACACATTTATCTGGACGCTCTACCTCTGCATGCGCGCCTGCGAGCGCGGCGGCGTTCACGTCGTCGTTCTCGACCGGCCAAATCCGATCAACGGAATCAGCGTGGAAGGACCGGTGATCGAAAAGGGTTACGAATCATTCGTGGGGTTGCATCCAATTCCGATTCGTCATGGCAGGACAATCGGTGAACTTGCAACACAGTTCCGCGACGAAGCGTTCCCGAAGTGCAAGTTGACGGTCTTGCCGATGAAAAATTGGCAGCGGGCGATGTGGTCCGATCAAACCGGACTGCCGTGGGTGATGCCGTCCCCCAACATGCCCACCGTCGATACCGCAACGGTTTACCCGGGAATGTGTTTGCTCGAAGCCACCAACATTTCCGAAGGCCGCGGCACAACCCGGCCGTTTGAAATATTCGGAGCGCCATTCATCGACGCTGAAACGCTGTGCCATGAGCTAAATGCCTTGAAGCTGCCGGGCGTGTTCTTTCGTGAAAATTATTTCCAACCGATGTTCCAAAAATTCGCCGGGAAGCTTTGCGGCGGCGCGCAAATTCACGTGCTGGATCGTGATGTTTATCGTTCGTTTCAAACGGGCGTTGAAATCATTCGATGTGTTGGAAGGTTATACGCGGAGGAGTTCGCGTGGAAGCAGCCGCCTTACGAATACGAATACGAAAAGCTGCCGATTCAAATCCTGCTCGGCGGCCCCGCGGAAGATTTCTTTCACGATTAAACGCGGCGATCGCCACCCTGTTCATTTTACCGACCGCATTTGCGGAGATCCCCTGGCCTGAAGTTAATCAGCGTCTCGCGTCCGAGAACGAAAGACTCGCGCGGCGAGCTGGCGGACACGCCGGGGAATATTTCGTTGTCTGCACACTCTATTACACGCCGAAAGAATCCGGATTCACGTTCGAGCGCGGATTCGACGCCACGCGAGTGAGCAGACCGGGATTGCACGGCCACACCTATCCGCGGGATTTCCTGCGATCAGTGCAAAAGGAAGGCTTTGGACGAATCGCAACACCGGTGAACGGCCGCAACTACATTCGTTACAACCGAGGTTCCTACAACTTTGCAGGACCGCCGAGTGGTGGCGGAGGAGTCCTCATTTCGCGGTATTCCGCAGCGGCACGATTGTCAGGGCCGCTTCGTCGCGGTTTGGTGCTGGAGACGCCGGCCTCGGAAGTTCAGAACGTCTTTGGAAGCACGCGGTGGAAAATTGTCGATACCGGCGGCGGACTGCATCGCTGGCAGATCGATTGTTATTACGGCGAAGATGAGCCGCTTGGCCCGGGAAGACTGATGGCGCGCCCCCGAAGCACAACGTTCGAATATGCGTATTCCACCGCACGAATCGCCCGATGACGGCGTTCAACGTTCGGCTGACGTTTCACGGGGATCTTACGTTCTTCTTACGGCCGAGATCGGCCCACCTTGAACGGCACCTGTCCGAGCGAACTTCGGTTAAAGACATCATCGAAGGGTGTGGGGTTCCTCACACCGAGGTCGACTTGATCCTGGTAGAGGGTGCGCCGGCCAATTTTTCGCGGGTAATCGCGTCGGAATCAGACATCGAGGTGTTTCCAGTCGAGCCCGAACCAATTACTGCTTTTCCGGAGAATCGACTGCAAGTGCGTAACGTTCGAAAGTTTGTTGCTGATGGACATTTAGGGAAGCTCGTTCGCGACCTTCGATTGCTCGGCATCGACGTAACTTACGATCGCGACGCCAACGATCCCCGCCTGGTCGAGATTTCCAGTTCGGAAGAGAGGGCGCTCCTCACGCGCGACCGGCGTTTATTAATGCACTCTGCCCTCCGGCACGGCTACTACCTGAGGTCGCAGAATCCCCTTCACCAAACGGTCGAAGTAATCCGCCGGTTCAATCTTGCGAACAGTTTCGCGCCGTTTGGCCGTTGTCTCCTGTGCAATGCGGTCTTGGAGCTGGCCGCAAAGGAGAGCGTCATTCAGGAGCTCGAACCGCTTACAAGGATCTATTATGACCAGTTCCGGCGCTGTCCGGAATGCGGGCAGGTGTATTGGTCGAGATCGCATTTCGAAAAATTGCAGAAGCGAATTGAAGCAATTCAAACTCGGATAAAGGCCGAGGTCGTTAGGTAAAGCGCAGCCTTGTAAGCAGCAGGCCAACTGGCAAACTCCCCGCCGTGCAAAGATTTGTTTTCGGCTTCGCAACGACGTTGATCTTCGGCGCTGCCGCTTTTGCACAGGGGCCCGCTCCGTCCCCGCTGATTTCGCTGCCCTCTCCGCCTCCGGCAAAAGTTACACCGGCCCTTCCCGAATCGAGTCCTGCTCCCGTACTGACCAAACAGGATCTCGAGCCCTTTTTCGAGGCGTTGATCCCCTCTCAATTGCGGACTAAAAATCTCGCCGGCGCCGTTATTTCCGTCGTTAAGGATGGCCAGGTCCTTCTTCAAAAAGGCTACGGCTATGCCGATGTGGACGCGAAAAAGCCGGTCCTTCCCGATCAAACATTGTTTCGGCCTGGCTCGATCTCGAAACTATTCACCGCGACGGCTGTGATGCAGCTCGTGGAACAGGGCAAACTCGATCTCGATCGAGATGTGAACGGTTACATCGACTTTGCGATTCCAAAAACCTATCCGGAACCGGTCACCCTGCGCCGATTGCTGACGCACACGGGCGGATTCGAGGAGACGCTGAAGAATTTGTTCGTCGGTCATGAAAGTGATCTCAAGCCGGTCGGGACTTACCTCGCGAACCAGTTACCGGCGCGAATTTTTCCGCCGGGCAAAATTCCATCGTATTCGAATTATGGATTCACTCTGGCGGGATACATCGTCGAGCGGGTGAGCGGCGAGAAGTTCGAGCGTTATGTCGACAATCACATTTTGAAGCCGCTCAAAATGAACAACTCGACATTCGATCAGCCGCTTCCGCCCCA
>JAJPJU010000022.1 GCA_021324035.1 Spartobacteria bacterium
AAATGGCCGCCGCAGGATTCATTCCGATGCAGCGCGTCCTGAACCATGAGCTCGCCAAACTCGAGAAAATCGGCGACGCGTCCCGCGCGCTCGAGGGATTGGTTGAAATCTTCCCCGTCGCCGGGAACGCGCACTTCTTTCCAAAATTTTGCGCGCAGTTCCGGAATTTTTCGAAGGGCTTCCTCGAGGCCCGCTTTATTTCGCGCCATGCCGCACTTGTTCCAGAGCAACTCGCCCAGCTCGCGATAAATGGAATCGAGCGAACAGTTGCCGTTTGTCTTGAGAAGTTTATCGATTTTCGCGCGCACTTCTCGCTCTGCGTCCTTGAATTCGGGTCGGTCCGTCGAGGGCCGTTTGCCAACCTGGCCTGCCAGATAATTCGGAAGGGTGTACGGCAAAACAAAATAGCCATCGGCCAGGCCCTGCATCAGCGCGCTCGCCCCGAGACGGTTCGCGCCGTGATCGGAAAAATTCGCCTCACCGATCACAAACAAACCGGGCACATTGCTCATCAAATTGTAATCAACCCAAAGTCCACCCATCGTGTAATGGACGGCGGGATAAATCCGCATCGGCACTTCGTAGGCATCTTCGCCGGTAATTTTCTCGTAGATCTCAAACAGGTTTCCGTAGCGTTCGCTGATTGTTTCTGCACCAAGCCGTTTGATTGCATCGGCGAAGTCGAGGTAAACGCCGCGGCCTCCGGGCCCAACCCCGCGGCCTTCGTCGCACACTTCCTTGGCTGCGCGCGATGAAATATCGCGAGGAGAAAGATTTCCATAGCTCGGATATTTTCGTTCCAAATAATAGTCGCGGTCCGGTTGCGGAATGTCGTTGGGCGACCTCTTGCAATCTTCTTTGCGTTTGGGAACCCAAACCCTGCCGTCATTTCGCAGCGATTCCGACATCAGGGTGAGTTTCGATTGGTAATCGCCGGCGTGGGGAATGCAGGTGGGATGAATTTGGGTGAAACAAGGATTGGCGAAAAGCGCGCCCTTCTTATATGCGCGATAAGTCGCGGTCACGTTGCAGCCGCGGGCGTTAGTCGAAAGATAGAAAACGTTTCCATATCCGCCGGTGGCAAGAACCACCGCGTCACCGGCGAACATTTCGATCTTACCGGTCCGCAAACTTCGGGTGATAATTCCTTTTGCCTGACCGTCGACGATCACGACGTCGAGCATTTCGGTTTGCGGAAACATTTGGACCGTGCCGGCGGCGATCTGGCGGCAAAGCGCCGAATAGCAACCGAGCAACAGTTGCTGGCCGGTCTGACCGCGAGCATAAAAAGTTCGCGAAACCTGCGCGCCGCCGAATGAGCGATTCGCGAGATAACCGCTGTATTCACGAGCGAACGGAACACCCTGGGCAACGCACTGGTCGATAATATTGCCGCTAACTTCGGCGAGCCGGTAAACGTTCGCTTCACGCGAACGAAAATCGCCGCCTTTGATCGTGTCGTAGAACAAACGATAAATGCTGTCCCCGTCGTTCTGATAATTCTTCGCGGCATTGATCCCGCCTTGCGCGGCGATGGAGTGGGCGCGCCGAGGCGAATCCTGGTAGCAGAAGCATTTGACTCGATAACCGAGCTCTCCCAGCGTTGCTGCCGCCGATCCGCCGGCGAGTCCCGAGCCAACGACAATGACTTCAAATTTTCGCCGGTTGTTTGGATTAACTAGTCGGGCGTGGTCTTTGTGATTCGTCCATTTCCGGTCGAGCGGGCCATGCGGAATATGCGCGTTGAGATCGCCGATCATGGTTGGGAAAATTCGAAATTCGAAAAGTGCCAGTCCGGCTCGGACCGAGATCTGAAACAATTCTCAAAACTTTTGAATACGAAAAACAGAGGAACGTTGCCTGTGGGTGCGCACTCGCTTCCGTTTTGAGTTTCGTGCTTCGGATTTGTTTCGATATTCGACATTCGGATTTCGGATTTCATCTGGAGTTATTGCGCCGGTTTGATGAATCCAAGCAGGACGGCGGTCGGGATTGAGACGTAGCCGATAAAAATGAGCCAGGCGAAAATCCGTCCGCCGATGGCGAGCTTTGGGGTGAGACGCTGGTTATTGAATCCAAGCGATTGGAAGAAGCTCGATGAGCCGTGGGTCAAGTGGAGCGTTAGTAAAAACAACCCGACGATGTAAAAAATCGATACGTAAACATTCTGAAAGCCATAGACCATCATCGAGTAAACGTCGTAGCGATTGAGGGTATCGAGTTTCAGAAGCGGAAACTGAGAATTGAATTTGCGCGCGGTGAAATGCAGCAGATGAAAAATAACGAAGGCGAGCACAACCAGACCGCTCACAACCATGTGGCGCGAAGCCCAACTCGCTTTCACATAATTGCGGTCGCGATAGGCTTCGGGCCGGGCGCGCCGGTTCTCGATCGCCAGCAAAATCGTGAAGTAAATGTGGAGGATCACGCTGACCAGGAGAAATATTCGGATCATCCACAAAATCGGCCCCAAATCGCGAAGATGTTGGGCGTAGGCGTTGATCCACTCCGGTCCGATGAAAATTTGGAGATTGCCTAACAAATGCCCGACCACGAAAAGAATCAGGATCACGCCCGTGACCGCGACGATTAGTTTTCGTCCGACCGAGGAATGGCAAAATTGAAAGATGAAGCCGTGCGGTTTCACGCGCACGGTCGCGGCAGCGGCTGATTTCGGTTCGCCGTTCATTTACTTCCGGGCTTCACAGCGGGAATTATTGCCAGGTCGGGCGGCAATTTATCGGCTGCGAAATTCTCTACATTCATTTCGACCAAACTAACGAACGGGCAACCGAAATCCGGCTTTTTGTCGCCGCTGCGATCAAC
>JAJPJU010000142.1 GCA_021324035.1 Spartobacteria bacterium
GCCGTCGAGATGTTCCCAGCCGCAGCGATTCCAAAACTCGAGACCACGCGGATTGTCGTTTGCTACCAGGATATTCGCGCGCTCGAGCCCGGCCTCCTTCAAGCCGGTCAGGCATTCGCTGATCAGTCGCCGGCCAACACCTTGTTCCCGGTAAGTCGGATCCACCGCCAGGTGATAAACATAGCCGCGCCGCCCATCGTGCCCACATAGCACAGCTCCGATTACGACCGCGCCGTCCACTGCGATCCGACTCAATCCCGGATTTCGCTGCAAAAAGCGCTGGACCGTTTCCCGATCGTCGCCTTCGGCAATGTCGAGGCCTTCGATCCTGTTCCAAAGCTTGATCGCGGCATCGTAATCGTCGATGCGAAACTCTCGCGTTTGAATCTCCATCGTGTGGAGATTCTAGCACGAACCGAATCGAGTCATCGAGCGAACGCTTCGCGATTATTTCTTCGCGTTTCGCGGGTCGTCGGACGGATTGACGTAATTGATCTGGAATGGGCCCTCGCTATCGATTTGCACGATCGCATCCTTGCCCCCGGATTTCGCGTAATGCGCCATGTTGGCCGGCAAAACCACGTAGCTGCCAGCCGTCATTTGTTGCATCGATTTTTCGTCGAATTTCTCGCCCATCCCGATTTTGAAAGTTCCCGCGATGACCGTCAGCCGTTCTGCGGTCGGATGCGTGTGAGGCATGACCTTGTAACCGGACGGACCCTTCAATCTAACGGTGAAGGGACCGGGTTGCGTCGGGTCGCCATTTAAAACAGCCATTTTTCCGCCCGGCGGTAGTCCGGGAGGCGCGTCGCCCCACTTTAAATCCCCCGGCTTAATGACGTGATGTTCGGTCGCGGGCGCCGGCGAGAGTGATGGTTCGGCTGCGAACATAATGGTCGCGACTGCGATGATTCCGCTGAATAGAAGGATGAATTTATTCATGAGCATGGCCTTTCCGCTTTTTATAGGTTTTCGCCCGATCACGAATCAGTCAAGCGCTTCCGAACCCAGCTCAAGACGGCTGCCGCTTACTTCCCGGCTTTTGGTTTGGGCTTTTTAGATGCCAGCCGTTCTACTTTTCTGCGCCGCGCGGCGCGTTTTCTCATATTATCTCTGCCACGATTATGTCCCATTATCCCGTGAGATAATCCCTGCGAGATCACGTCTCAACAAATTTTAATGTAATCGATCTGAACGACTTCAGTGGTCCTGTTGTCCAATTTTTCGTGTTGGTCGCGTCTGCACCTGTGGCTATGCCAGTTGACCGTCCTCATTCGGTCGACAATATGACCGCGCTTCAAATCCAGATTCACGACGATCTGCGCACCCAGCATCCGGAATGGGTCCATGCGAACGGCGACTGCCCGATGTGCGACGTTTACGAAGCCCGCCTCGCGGAATTGCTGGAAACTTATGCTCGGGGCGGCTCCGACGAGTCCGCCGCCGCCGTCCATCGCGCCATTCAGGACGCCGCCTCAGTAAATCGGTTGCCGAGCGCTTAATTTGCGCTGCTGATACTCGTCGCTCGTCACCTGTCGGTCGCCACTTCTTTGAACGCTTCTTTATTCACGACGTACGGCATCTTCGTTACATCGCCGCCGTAATTTTCCTCCAGCACGTCGATCATCGCCTGAGCGGTGCGGCCCGCCATTCCCTTGTTTGGATCGATATCGAGCCGGGTAATCGTCGCGCCGCTCGCAAAATGGTGAAACACCCGGCAGCGGTCCGCGATTTCGGGATCCAGTAATGGCGAATCTGCCGGGAGCGGCTCCTTTTCGAAAACATCGAGACCTGCGCCCGCGATCCAGCCTTCTTTCAACGCCTTGGCCAGCGCCTTTTCATCCACGACTGGCCCGCGGGACGTATTTATTAAGTACGCTGTCGGCTTCATCAGCTTGAGGGTTTTCTCGTTGATGAAGTGATAAGTCGGCTTGTCCGTCTCCCCTTCGCGCAAAAGCGGCACGTGAATGCTCACATAATCCGCCCCCCGCAACGCCTCCTCCACCTCGACGTATTTGATCCACGTCTTTTCTTTTTGGACTCCGCGCTCATGTCGCAGATCCATCGTCTCCTGGATCGCGGCGACGTACTCATGATTTTGATACGCCGGGTCGTAACAGAGAATGTTCATGTCGAATCCGGCGCACTTCTTGATCATCGCCAGTCCGATCCGTCCGGTCCCGATGATCGCAATTGTCTTTCCGGTCACTTCGTCGCCGAGAAATGGAAGAAACGGGTGCCAGGACGGCCACTTTTGTTCGCGGACTAATTTTTCGCTCGAGTACATTTTCCGCGCGAGCACGCCCATGATGAAAAATCCGAACTCGGCGGTCGCCTCTGTCAGCACGTCGGCGGTATTTGTGAACGGAATTTTGTATTTGTTGGCATCCGCCCGGTTGATGTTATCGAATCCAACCGCTATCTGGGACACAACCTTGAGTGTGCCTTTGCCGGCTTCAAAAACCTCCGCGTCGATCCGGTCACGCAAGGTTGTAATCAGCGCATCGATGCCGCTCTTCACTTTTTCGATGATCAGCGCTCTCGGCGGCGCTTCCGGTCCCTGGAAAACTTCGAGATCGTAACCCTGCTCGCGCAGACGGTTTTCGGCTGCATCGCCGATTCGCGAAGTCGCAAACACACGGAACCTCTTTTTCTCAGCCATCACAGAAGAATCTAATCAGGAACCCAGAAAAGCAGGAAAAATTAGACAGAATTTACAGAATTAACAGGATTCAATCTGGATCCTCCCAGCTCCGAACTCCTGGCTCCCCGCCTCAAAGATTCTTTTTCGTCCAGGCGTCGACGCGATCGAGCGCTTTTTCGATGTTCTCGATCGAGTTCGCGACGCTGAACCGCAGATAACCTTCGCCGAAATCTCCGAACGCTGTGCCGGACAAACCGGCGACGCCCGCGTCTTCGAGCAAAGCGTCGGCTAGTTTCTTCGACGGCCAACCGGTCTTGCTGGTGTTCGGGAAAACGTAGAAGGCACCTTTGGGCAAACGGCAAGAGAACCCCTTGATCTTGTTAAGCCCTGCAACCATCACATCGCGCCGCTTTTTGAATTCGGCGCACATTTTGTCGACCGATTCCTGCGGGCCACGCAACGCTTCGACTCCGGCGACTTGGGTGAAGCTCGCCGTGCACGAATTGGAATTCACCATCAAACGCGCGATGTGCGCGGCCAGATCGGGCCGCATCACGCCATAACCCATTCGCCACCCAGTCATCGCGTAGGTTTTCGAAAAACCGTCGAGCAGAATTGTCCGCTCCTTCATTCCGTCGAGCGACATGATCGAATGATGTTCGCCTTCGAAAATGAGCCGGCTGTAAATTTCATCCGACAACACCATGATGTTGCGGTCTCCAATCGCCTGCGCGATCCCGTCGATGTCTTTTTTCTCGAGCACACCGCCGGTCGGATTTTGCGGCGAGTTAATAATGATCAATTTGGTGCGATCGTTGATCAGTCCGGCCAGCTCGTTCACATCCAGCCGGAAATCCATTTCTTCACGCAACCGGATCGGCACCGCTTTTGCGCCGACATAGTTGATCATCGATTCGTAAATCGGAAATCCTGGATTCGGATAAATAATTTCATCGCCTTCATCGGCCAGGGAGAGGATCGAGAAAAAAATGATGGGTTTGCCGCCGGGAACGACTACCACTTCGTCCGGTGAAACTTCGACCGCGCGCGTTTTGGATACGTATTCTGCGATCGCTTCGCGCAACTGCGGAAGACCGGCCGCCGGACCGTAATGGGTAAAACCTTTCTGCATCGCGTCGGCGCCGGCCGAAATGATGTTTGCCGGCGTATCGAAATCCGGTTCGCCAATCTCAAGATGCACAATGTCGCGGCCTTTCGCTTCCAGCGCGCGGGCCTTCACCAAAACTTCAAATGCAGTCTCGGTTCCAAGGCGTGCCATTCGCTTCGCCAGTATAAGTTCGCGTTGAGCGCGCTGATGCATAACGACAGTCCGCAAATGTAAGCGGGGGAACGCGGGAAGCAACGGTCTGCTTGTTTCGACCGCGCTGACTGAAGTCATCAAGCCCAAAGTGTCTTCGAGCTGTTTGAGTATTCGTTAGTCCGGATACGGCCAAAAGTGTCTGCCGTTCGATTCAGTTAACGTCGCGCGAGGAGGCCATATGCGGATTTTAGTTGTAGAAGATCATCGGGACACCAGACAGGCTCTTACCGGATTGCTCACTCGCTGGGGATACATTGTCTCAGCAACCGACACACTGAAAGCTGGCCTTGAGCTGTTGAAATCGGAGCCGCCGGTCGATGTCATCGTGAGTGACATTGCGCTGCCTGATGGAACCGGTTACGCGCTGATCAGCGAGGCGCGCCGTAACGGCCAACGCATTCTCGCAATCGCGTTATCCGGCTACGCCTATCCAAGTGACGTGAAGATCGCCAAGCTCACCGGTTTTGATCATCACTTGTCAAAGCCGTGCGACTGCAATTCGTTGCGAACGATTCTTCAGGACCGCGCGCGCTGGGAACCGACCGGCAAAGACTGATTCGAGAAGAGGGAAGTGCGAAGTGCTAAGTGCTAAGTGCGAAGAGAGCGGCGTCTTTTCTCGTCACTCGTCACATGTCACCCGTCGCTGTTTTATAGATCTTGAATCCGCGCGATTGGTAGTTTGCCAGCGCGCTCGGGTGATCGCGATTGCAGGTGTGCACCCAGATTCGCAACGGAGCAGGCGACCACGCCCATGCATTATCGTTCGCGCTCGTTAACAGCGCTCCGCCAAGTCCGCGTCCGATAAATTCCGGCAACAATCCGAAGTATGCGATCTCAACTTCTTCATCGTGACGTGTGACCTGTGCCGTGTGACCTGTTTTTGTGACGGCAGGCGTTCTTGGCTGCAAGTCAGACGATTGTCGGTGAAGCTCGAAATATCCGGCGATCTCATCCCCGCTGTACCCTGCAAACGTCCGCAGATTCGGATCGGTCGCGTATTCCCGCCATTGCTCGTCCGACCACGGTCGTTTGTCGATCCACTTCCAATTTTCGCCGACCTTGAAATACATTTCGCGATTAAATCTCCAATCGCGGTCCGTGAGCTCATGAATCTGGAAATTTCGCAATTCGCATTTCGCAATTCGCATTTCCGAATGCGCCCGCATCTCGAGATACGTAGTAACCAGCGGTTCAGTTCTCAGCATCTCGTCACTCGTCACACGTCACTTGTCACTGATTTCTGTAAACCCCGCCGCCGTCAGTTGTTGATTCAACGCTGGCAGATCGACTTCCAATAATTTCTTCCACAGCTCCAGCGCTGTTCCGACTTTCGTCTGAACATCCGCCGCCGCGGCTTTTACCGCCGCCGTCGGAGCGGCGTCCGCGGCTTGCGTTTCGTCGAACAACCGCGTGGCCGATTCCAAAACAAACAATGATGGCGGCGCGCCGGGACGAGGATGGGGCGGGCCAAACTTTGCCAGAATTTGCCCAAACGATTCCAATTTCTCGGTCACGTCAGGTCGTTCCGCCGCTCGCGCTTTAAGTTTGGTCAGTTGGTCGGCGATATCGCTGAATTTCTCTCCGACCGGCGCGAGCTTCAGCCGGAGTTGATATAGCTGCCATGAAACATCGAATTGTTCCTGGAGATCCGCGGCCGGCGCTTTCACCCGCGGATCGATTTGGACGGTCAACGGTTGATTGAATGTTTTGCCGTTTGCCGTTAGGGACACGGTATAGTCACCCGGCGCAATCCACGGCGATGTCGGAGCCGGCGCGGTGTTCCGGTAGGTCGCGGTCATCGGATACTCCGGCTCCACCTTCGGCACCGGATCGTAATGCATGTCCCACAAAAAACGGTGCATGCCCGCTCTCGTGTTCACCGATTGTAGCGGCCGAACCCAATACTCCGGGATCCGCAATTTCTTAGGGTCGTATTTGGCCGGAGCATCTGTGCTTGAATATTTTCTGACCGTCGCACCTTTGACGTCCTTGATCTCGATCGTCACCGGCCCCGACGAATCCTTCGCCAAAAAATAATCGATCATCGCGCCATCCGGTGGATTTTCGCCGGCCGGTTCGTCGGGCGGGAGCGGGGTATCCGGATTCAAACTGAAACGGACACGCACCGCGGTCTGCGGTTTGAAAAGTGAATCGCCGGTCCGCCCTGGTCCTGACGAAGGCGAATTGACCTGACGCAGCGGTGTGATGTTGTCCAAAACCCAAAATCCACGCCCGTGCGTCGCTGCGATCAAATCGTCGCTCTTAATAATAACGTCGCGCACCGAGGTCGCCGGCATGTTCAACCGCAGCGATTCCCAATTCGCGCCGTCATCGAACGAGACGTAAACGCCTTTTTCAGCTGCAGCGAACAATAAACCCTTTCGGTCCGGATCTTCCCGAACGGCATTCACCGTTTGTCCGGCGGGGATTCCGTTCACGATTTCCGCCCAGGTCTTGCCGCTGTCGTTCGTCTTGAAAATGTGCGGCCGCAAATCGTCAACTCGTAGCGTGTTTATCGCCGCGTAAGCCGTGTTTGCATCGAAGTGTCCGGCATCGATCAGCGAAATTTTTTGCCACGCCGAAATGCTCGGCGGCGTCACGTTGTTCCAGGTTTTGCCGCCGTCGGTTGTGAGATGAATCGATCCATCATCTGTGCCCGCCCAGATCCGGTTCGGGTCGAGCGGCGAGGGGGCCACCGTGTAAATCACGCCGCGTCGCCGCGCCTGTTTGGTCGCATCCTCTTTGTATTTTCCGATGCACGCCGGCAACTCGTATTTCTCGCGGGACAA
>JAJPJU010000106.1 GCA_021324035.1 Spartobacteria bacterium
CTTTTCGCAGTTTTTGCGTTTGCCAGTCAGGCCGGGCAACTGCCGCTTACCGTGAACGAGCTCAGCCTGATGTTGAGAACCGGATATTCGAGCAACACGTTGATGAAGGAATTAACTACTCGGCGGTTCGTTGACGCACTTGATGAGGAAAAAGAGAAAACCCTCATGAATGCCGGCGCATCTCCAGAGTTGATCGCCGCCCTCAAGAACGGAACCTATTCGCTTTCCGCGGACAAAACGGCCGCGGTCCTCGAACGAATGGAAGGCGAGGTTCAACGCCGCGCCCAACAAGCGCAGGCGGCCCGGAAATCGGATGCTGCCTATCAGTCTGAAGTGATTCGCAAACGAACAGCCAAATCGACGGAGTTGAATTCAGGCGGCACAGCCGCCATTTCGGAGTTTCTCAAAAGTGACCTCGTTCAAATCAAGAACAGCGAATCGGTGCCGGTCGACGAAACCGCGCTCGCTAATAAAAAACTGATCGCATTTTATTTTTCCGCGGAATGGTGCGGGCCGTGTCGCAAGTTCACGCCCCAACTGGTTGCCTACTACAACCGAGTTGCGCCGGAGCATCCCGAATTCGAAGTAGTTTTTTTCAGCAGCGACCGGTCACAATTCGCTATGGAAAAATACATGCGCGACGAAAACATGCCGTGGCTGGCAATTAATTTTTCCAAACTCGGCGAGAAAACCAGTCTGAAGAAAGATGCCGGCACTGGAATACCGTCGCTCGTACTGGTCGACTCGGATGGCAAGTTGATCTCGAGTTCCTACCAGAACGGCCAACATCGCGGCCCGCAACAGGTCCTGGCAGACCTGGACGCTATCTTCGCAGGAAAACCCGCTGGCCGCCTCGTAGATTCTCGCTGACCGGAAGCGCTGTCCTGATCTCGTTTATCCCGCCATAATCTTGGCGAAGACGGAATAACATTTTTGCAGGCAAGCTTCCGGCCGGCCGGCCGGCGTTCGTTAGTCTGGAGAAAAGCCGCGAATAGCGCTGATCATCCAGTTCGTCTATTCTGGCGAGCGTATGAAAGATGCGTTCACGGCGCGCATGCAAAGACTTGGCGTCCGAGTCGTCGATCTCGAGGAAACGTTTGCCCGATCGGGCGGCCCCGGCGGCCAGAACGTAAACAAAGTCGCGACTGCCGTTACGCTGCGTCATCGTCCCAGTGGAATTAGCGTCACCGTCCAGGATTCGAGATCGCAAGCGTTGAATCGCAAACTGGCCCGCGAGCGTTTGCTCGACGCGATCGAGGAGCGGCAACGGGCCGAGCGACAGGCGCGAATCGCAGAGCGGGAAAAGATTCGCCGCCGGAAATCGCCGAGGCCGGCAGCGTTGAAGCGAAAAATACTGGAATCGAAACGCAAGCGTGCTGCGCTAAAGAAACTTCGAAGCCGGGTCGACGACTAATCCACTACCACAGCAAATCCTGAAGCGCCGTAATCCGCTCTTGAGTGAGCTTTGATTTTTCTTTGACGGATTTTGCGTCGCGGTTCTTTACCCAAGCGATCTGCTCCTGCTTGATTTTTGCAAAACGATTTGGAGGCAGAATGAAGTGCACCGCCTGATAGACCTGGTTCAATTGTGTGTCCAGGGCGTCGAACTCTTCTTCGTCGGTGTGAAAGCTACTGCCAGTGAAATCATCCGGTACCGGTTGGCCCTCGGGCACGATGATGATGTGTTTGAGAAAATCGTCCTGGTAGGCGCTATCGAGATCGTTGCTTTGATCCGAAGTGATTAATCGCGCGTCAGTGACCAACCATTCCTTCGCGGCGAGATCATATGTTCCCTGAAACAGTCCGTAGTAAGTTTTTACGTTCTCGAATTGCTTCGGATTATTTTGCGAAGTCGCTCGGACACGAATTTTGCGATCGTTTCCCAACCGGAAATGAGGAGAAACATCACCGCCCATCTCCTTATCGTGAGATTGTTTTTTCATCGCGTCGTCCAATGATTTTTGGATCCGTTCGTCGATTTGCGTCTGGATCAGCTTGTCAGCTTTAATCTCCACAACGATCGCCGTATCCAAGCCATAGCGACCGTCGTTTTGAACGATGCAATAACTCGAATCAGGCGCCCAAAAGACCAGGAGCGAGCGATGGTTCTGATGCTCGAAGTAATCGACTTTTTTAATCGTCCCAAGCGTGGTGTGAGCTTTGACGTCGGCGAGATAAACATCGTTTTGGTCGCCCGATGCGTCGGCGGTTTGGACCAGCACTGCATAATGTCCGTCCGGGGACGTTGAGTTTTCCTGAACGATATAATCTTCCGGCCACTCTCCCGCGAACAAGGAGGAGAGGGAAATGTATGAGAGCGAGAGAACCGAAAAGGCTAGTAATACCCGGCGGAACATCATCGGAATCTTGGCGCGTTTATTTCGCCAAAGGCAATGCTGAAGTGCGACGAACGAAGGTCGACGTGCAGAAATGCGATTTCCGCCCATCCGCCGAACCCGCTAGGCGCGAACTGATTACGGAGACACCTATATTATGAAAAAACTTCTAGTTCCGCTGTTTTCACTGTTTGCTGCCGCTTTCCTGAACTCGTGCGCAAGCGAGCCGGCGGCGACAACCACAACGACAACGACAAGAGAGACCACAGTTTCTCAGCCGACGGCGACGCAGGCGACCACCGTCACGCACTACTAATTCCCCTCCAGCGAGAAGGGAGGGCACGCTGACGGCGTGCCCTTTACTTTTTCTCCGGCTTGTCAGCAGCGTCCGATTCGGCGGTTTTCGCTTCTTCTTCGTCCTGGCTGACCACCGGGGCGATGGCCTGAAGTTTTTCACCAGCCCGCAGATCCATTAACTTCACGCCCATCGTATTGCGGCCGGTCTCGCGGATTTCTTTGATCCGCGTGCGCACCATCTGGCCTTTGGTCGTGATCAGCATGAGCTCGTCTGAGTCGCGAACGGTAAGGGCACCAACAACGTCACCGGTCTTGGTGCCGGTTTTCATCGTGATGATGCCTTTGCCTCCGCGATTTTGTTTGCGGTAATCGTCGAATGGTGTGCGTTTGCCAATTCCGTTTTCCCCCGCCACCAGCAGCATTGCGTTTGGATCGAGAATCGCGAGGGCGACGACATTATCTTTCTTTTCCGGCCGAATTCCCCAAACGCCGACGGTGTTGCGGCCTTGATCGCGCAACTGCTCCTCATGAAAGCGCAGACTCATCCCTTCCTTGGTGATGAGGACCAGCTCGTTATTTCCGTTAGTCAGCTTGGCGTCGATCAGACGGTCACCTTTTTCGATCTGGATCGCGATGATGCCGCCTTTTCGAACGTTGCGATAATCGGAAAGGTTCGATTTCTTCACGATACCGGAGTTCGCTGCGAACACGATGTGGAGATTCTCGTCCCAGGTTTGGTCGACTGCGGCCGGGCCCGTGCCTAATTTTTTTGATTGAATCCGGATCGTGGCCGCGATTTTTTCGTCCGGCTTCAGCTCGAGAATATTCGCGATCGACCGGCCTTTGGCTGCGCGTCCCATCTCGGGAATTTCGTAAACTTTTTTGACGTAAGCCCGGCCCGCTTCGGTGAAAAACATCAGGTAGTCGTGCGTCGTCGCGGTGAAAAGGTGCTCGATGAAATCGCCTTCTTCCTCCTCGGTCGCTCCTTCGCGCGTGGTCATTCCGATCACGCCCTTGCCGCCGCGGCGTTGCGCTCGGAATGCGCTGACCGCGGTGCGCTTGATAAATCCGCCATGGGTGATGCTGATAATGCATCCTTCATTGGCGATGAGGTCCTCCATGTTGATGTCGCCCTCATCGGCGATGAACTGGGTCAATCGCGGCGAGCCATGTTTATCGCGAAGTTCGCGCAGTTCCTTTTTGATGATGGTGAAAACGCGTTGCTCCTTGGCGAGAATGTCCCGCAAATCCTGAATGGTCTGGATCAGTTCCTTGTATTCGTTCTGGATCTTGTCCCGCTCGAGCCCGGTCAATTGATACAGGCGAAGATCGAGAATCTGGTTGGCTTGATGTTCGCTAAACGCGTAGCGGCCTTCGGTCAGCCGGGCCGGATTGCGAATCAGAATTCCAATCTGTTCAACCTGTCTCTTGGTGAAATCGAACGCCAGCAATTTGATTCGCGCTTCCTCACGGTTGGACGATCCGCGAATGATCCGGATGAATTCATCCAGGTTCGCCAGCGCGATGAGATAACCTTCGAGCGTCTCGGCCC
>JAJPJU010000330.1 GCA_021324035.1 Spartobacteria bacterium
ATCAACCGCGGCGGGATCAGCTTCACAGTCCAGAGTAATCAGGCCTGTCGGCCGAATCTGCCGCCGGTGGCGGTGTTAACCGCTACCCCAACCTCCGGATCGCCCGGGTTGGTTGTCCATTTTGATGGCTCAGCGTCATTTGATCCGGACACGGCCGCGCCGGCAGACACGATCGTCAATTACCACTTTGTCTTTGATGACGGAGCGACCGCAGATTGCCCTGGTAATGCCGCCTGCACCGGCACGGGCAAAATAGATCATACCTACACTTCGGCCGGAATCTACACGGCGACACTTACCGTCACCGAGTCCCGGGGAGGCCTGACGAGCAGCCCCGCGCAGGCTGTCATTACGGTTAACTCAACTTCGATCCAGCCGGTAAGTGTCGTCTCCAGGAAAATGCACGGCAGCGTAGGCAGTTTCGACATCAATCTGCCATTAACAGGAAAACGGGGGATCGAATGCCGGACCGGTGGCACTAACGGGAATTACACGATGGTATTTCAATTCGCCAACGCGGTTAGCAGCGTCGGCAGCGCCACTGTCACTACCGGTACTGGATCCGTAAGCAGCAGCGCCATCGGACTGAACACTCATGAATACATCGTTAATCTCACGGGCGTTACCGATTCGCAGTACATCGCGGTCACCCTGACAAACGTTCATGACTCAGCCGGCAATAGTGGCGATGTCACCGGTCCACAAATGGGCGTCCTCGTCGGCGACACCAATGCCGACGGGTTTACGGATGCGATCGATGCGAGCCAGACCAAATCTCAATCGGGCAACCCGGTTTCGACCGTTAACTTCCGGGAAGACGTAAATGTCGACGGATTTATCGACGCCATCGACGTCTCGCTGGTGAAATCGAAATCCGGAACCGCGCTGCCCTAAACCAGGTAAGGCCGCTACCGACATGGAAGTTCAGATTAACACGTATGGTCAGCGCCCCTGCATTTGCGGGACAATCTTAATGTGCATTCAAAACCGGGAACAGCGTTGCGGTAAGCGACGGTTATGAAACCTACCGCTGAAATAGTGAATTGGGATACGTCCAGCGCTGAATCTGGCCTCGAATTAAGAATCAAAATGACCTCAGAACCAGATAGCTCAAACGGAGAAAACCGGACAAAAGTTTCGCTGGCTCCAAAACGCCGGTTCCGCTCGGTTCTGCCGAAGATTCTTTTGGCCGACAAAAACGCCGCTCATTTGCTCACCCCGATCGCCGCGGCCTCGCGCCGGCATCTTAAAATGAGGCGGTCCGGGCACTTACCTCTTCGGTGGCCGGTCCAGCCGAATTCTGCGTCTGGCAGGGCCTTAATCGGCGCGCAATAGGCCTCCGATTATGATTGACTTTTGGCCCATTTTTTTCCTAAAACTACGGGCGAAATCGGCGTGCCGTAGAGGGATTATGAGAAAGATTCAGGAGGTTACGGTTTTTCTCAAAATTTCTTCTCAGCCATGCATCCAGTCATGGCAGCAACTCCGAATTCAGGACAATTGAATGCCTTAACAACAATGAAAGAAACCTCGACAATGAAAGCAAAACTCCTCACCACAATCGGCTGCCTTCTCTTGATGGCAGGTTTGGTTCACGCCAATGCGGTCCTCAGTTTTAACGATAACAACTCGGGAGATCTCGGTCCCTCCGCAGGAACTTATACCCCCGGCAGCTCGTTCACCTTCGACATCACGTTGAGCGTGGCGAACAGCGGAACCGATCCGGTAGCGAACCCCATCAACAGCATTTCCTATTGGTTCGAAACCTCTGCACTAAACAACGGCTATTTTAGCATCACTAATCGTAATCTGACCGGCAGTTCATTCAGTGATCCGCAGTCGACGGCCTTTCCACAATCGATTGTTGCCGGAGGAAACGCGAACGACTTAGGCGCGACCACGCCGACCAATACGTCCGTGGCCACCGACAACAGCTATTTCATTGCGACGATCACACTGGCAATCGCACCGAATACGCCGGCTGGCACGTACACGATCTCCACGACCAACATCAACAGCAATCCGGATCACAGCAAAACCTCAACCGTGGGCGACACCAATTTCACGCGTCATAATATTGCCGCCGCCACTTACACGATCACGGTCGTGCCAGAGCCAGCAACGCTTTCGTTGCTCGCGCTGAGCGGACTCGGCTCGTTCGGATTGAACGTGCTCCGCCGCCGCCGCGGTTAATAGACTGTCGATTCTTTCGAAACTGCGCTGATCGACCGGTCAGCGCAGTTTTTTTGTACCGACCACGCGCCACTACCGCCGGAATTCCGCAGCTGAGCCTAATCCTGCGGCGGAGACTCTTATATATAGAGGGACCGTTGCCGTAACCTTCACGTTTTTTCTTTTCAAAGGCCGCTTCCTCGGCAGCAGCCTTTTTGTATATATAAAGAGCGTGAAGATCCTGGTTGTCGAAGATGAGAAAAAGACCGCGGCTTTCCTCTCAAAGGGTCTTCGTGAAGCCAAGTTTCGGGTTCAAATAGCTCGGGATGGGGAAGCGGCCCTGACCGCCGCCCGCCCCGGTGAGTTCGATCTTCTCATCGTCGATATCATGCTGCCGGAAAAAGACGGCTGGACACTGGTCAGAGAATTGCGGGAAACCGGCGTTGGCACGCCGGTCATCTTTCTGACCGCGCGTGATAGCGTTCGGGATCGCGTCAAAGGCCTGGAACTCGGTGCGGACGATTACGTGGTAAAACCGTTCGCGTTCTCTGAATTGCTTGCCCGAGTTCGCTCGTTGTTACGCCGGACCCCGGCCAAATCGGATGAGATTCGGATTCAAGATCTGGAGATCGACACGCGTCATCACCGGGCGACCCGGCAGGGTGTCGCACTGAATCTAACACCAAAGGAATTCCTGCTGTTAACCCACCTCGCGCGCGCCGGAGGCGAAGTCGTTTCCCGCAAAGAGATCGCCGAAAATGTGTGGGACATCGGCTTCAACACAGACACCAACGTGGTCGACGTGGTGGTTCGCCGCCTGCGCGCTAAAGTCGACGATCCATTCAAGAAGAAACTCGTCCACACCATCCGCGGTGTTGGCTATGCTCTCAAACCGAGCTGAACCGCGTTCCATCGCGACGCAGTTGGTGCTGCTTTTCACCCTGTGCGCCACCCTTCTAATGTCGTGCAGTCTTGGATTTTTCTACTGGATCGTCGTTCGCCACGCGATCGAGGAAGACAACGCCGTGCTCGTCGACAGAGCAGCGGCAATTCGAACGGCTCTCAAACAATCCGACGGAGTCAATGAGCTTACTCGGGAGCTAAAAATCCCGCGCACCGGAGAAACTGCGGTTTACTGGATCCGAATTCTCGGCCCCGATGGAGGTGTAGTCGCCGAGACGCCGGGGATGGACCGTCTGCTTCCCGTTTCGGTTTTTTCCGCACAACCGTCACCCTCAAGCGCGCGATTGCCCGCCGACTATCGTAACGGTCGCAAGTTCTTCTCGCTCCTGTCCGAAATCGAGAGCGCCGACGGACGAGATTACACTGTGCAGATCGCTCAAGACCGTTCCAGCGACGCGCAATTCCGGAGACAATTTCGGACGTTGCTCGGACTCGGGCTCGGGCTCGGCATTATCGCGTCTGCGCTAATCGCAATTACCGTGACGCGGCGTGGATTGCGTCCACTTGGACAGATGCGGCGCGCGTTGGAACGCGTTCAACCCGCGCACTTGAACGAGCGGATCGATCCCGAGCGCTGGCCCGCCGAACTTCGCCCCCTCGCCGCCTCGTTCGACGACATGCTTGGACGGCTGGAGGATTCATTTACCCGACTTTCCCAATTCTCAGCTGACCTCGCGCACGAACTGCGAACACCGGTCGGCAACATGCTCGGCGAAGCTCAGGTTGCTTTGACTCGGGACCGGACGCCGAAAGAATACCGGGGCGTCATCGAATCGGCCGCCGCCGAATGCGAGCGTCTTTCCGGAATCATTGATAATCTGCTCTTTCTGGCCCGCGCTGAATCGGCTGAACAACAGATTAGTCGGTCGACCTTTGCCGGCCGGATCGCGCTCGAAAAAATCGCGTCGTTTTATGAAGTCTCGGCGGAAGACCGGAACATCGCGATAAAATGTGAAGGCGAAGCCGAGGTCTTCGCCGATCCCCTCCTGTTCAACCGCGCAATCGGCAATTTGATCGAGAACGCTCTGAGATTCACGCCGGATGGCGGCAACATTCAAGTCTCACTTCGCACCGTTGAAGCCGGCAGCGAGATCGGCGTCCGCGATACCGGCTCCGGGATTGCGCCGGAACATCTGCCGCGCGTATTCGACCGATTTTATCGCGGTGATCCGTCGCGCAGCTCGGCCGGCACCGGCCTCGGGCTGGCGCTAGTGAAATCGAT
>JAJPJU010000024.1 GCA_021324035.1 Spartobacteria bacterium
GATGGATTGAAAGAAGGCGGACGCGGAACCAGCGGTAGTGCGCATCAACAACGGTTTCGAAAAATCCTGGTTGGCGCGCAGGTCGCATTATCAGTCACCTTGCTCGCCGGCGCGGCTTTGTTGATTACCAGTTTTGTTCGGCTCAGCCAGCAAAATATCGGGTTTCATGCCGAACATCGTTGGATCGGTTTCATTACGCTGCCTGACGCCCAATATCCGGACCTCGCTGCTCGCCAGCGCTTCGCCGAAAAAACACTTGCTGCGCTTCATAGTGTGCCAGCTTTCGAAAGTTCGAGCCTTAGCGCTGACATTCCCCTTTTGGCGGCGGCCGTCTCCAATGTGCTGTATACGCGGCCAGATGGTGAAATCTTGCCCATCGACAAGCGTGCTGCGGCTGTGCTTCACAATATCGCCGCGGATTACTTTAAGACTTGGGGTATTTCCATTTTGGCGGGACGCGATTTCGACGAGCACGACACAGCGGATCGGCAAAACGTCATGATCATTAGTCAGGCTGGCGCCAGGAAAGTCTTTGGAGATGAAAATCCGATCGGCAAGACGCTAATTGTGGGCAGTGCCAGCGTGCCGTGCGAAATTGTCGGGGTCGCTGGCGACGTGCGCTCGCGCAAAGTGTCGGATCCGGACGACGTCGAAATTTATCGTCCGTGGGCGCAGCAAAATTTCCCGTTTCCCTGCATTCTCGTTCGTAGCCAGCTTAGGCCTGATGCCGTCACCAAGTTGGTGCAATCGGCTCTTGCCACGGTCGATTCTGGATTGGCAATCGCTATTCCTCAATCGATGGACGAAATCGTCGCCCAGGCGGTTGGACAAACGCGGTTAATGACCTGGTTGCTCGGAATCTTTGCCGGCGTTGCGCTTTTGCTCGCCAGCATTGGAATTTATGGCGCAGTCGCCTACACCGTCGAGCAACGGACCGGAGAAATCGGCGTGCGCATGGCACTTGGAGCGCAAACCCATGATGTATTGCGCCTTATTGTGAATCAAGGAATGAAGCCGGTTTTGATTGGGCTCGCTATTGGCATTTTAGCCGCGTTCGCGCTCGGCCGATTGATTGCGGCGCAACTCTACCAGGTTTCCGCGCATAACCCCGCTTTGCTTGGCGGAGCAACGATCGTACTGGCCGCAATCGCGCTGGTCGCGTGCTTGCTTCCCGCGCGCCGCGCAGCCCTGGTCGATCCGGTGCAGGCGCTCCGGACCGACTAACCATTTATGATTCAGGATCTAAAATTCGCGGTCCGAACGCTATTGCACGCGCCCGGCTTCACCATCATTGCCATTTTGACGCTCGCGATTGGTATCGGCGCAAATAGCGCAATTTTTTCCGTAGTGGAAGGCGCTCTTCTCCGGCCGCTTCCGTTTCCGCACCCGGAACAACTCGTTAGGATTTTTGAAGCGTTGGATGAAAATGGCTCTCGGGCCGCGTCGCTAAATCTCAGCGATCGAACCGAGTCTCACTTGCGGGAATTTGGCCGTGAAATTTTTCAGGACGTAGGCGCTGGAACCGGAGGCGTAGCAGTTGTCGGATTCAATGATGCATCACCGGCCCAAACTGTTCCGGCAGCGCGCGTAACCTCCAATTTCTTCACCGTGCTCGGGTTGTCGCCTGCGCGCGGCCGAAATTTTACTGCGAGTGAAGGCGGCGACAAAAACGCGACCGCTGTGATTATAAGCGACGATTTTTGGCGGCAGAGCATGAACGGCCGACCCGATGTATTGGGAAGCACGATTGTTATTGATGGAACTTCCCGGACTGTAATCGGCGTGATGCCGCGTTCGTTTCGGCATCCTTATCGCGCCAGTATCTGGCTCCCCCTGGCATTGGAGCCGGACAACGCTGCCACGATTAACAATCATTACTTGTACGGCGTGGCTCGATTGCGTCCGGGCCTGACCGTTGCGCAGGCGCAAGAAAGCGCCAGGCGGGTGTTCGGAGCAATTAATCGCGACGACCCAAATCCGGTGAACGCGCGAGCGGCCTACATCGTTCCGTTGCGGGAAAGTTTTGTGATGGATCTTCGCCCGAAGGTAATGATCATCGTTGGGGCGGCAATCTGCGCGTTATTGATTGCGGCATCGAACTTCGCCGGGCTGCTGCTTGGTCGGGTGATCGATCGGGAAGGGGAGTTTGCTCTGCGCGCTGCTCTCGGAGCGAGCCGCGGCCAAATCGTTCGGCAACAGCTTGCCCAGGCGCTGTTGCTTGCGATTGCCGGCACCATGATTGGGCTGATTCTCTCCGCCTGGGCCGCGCCAATTCTTTTCGGCATGAGTCCCGAAGGCAACGACGCGACTGCCAGCGCGATGCGCGAATTTGATTACAACGCACGTCTCGATTTACCGGTGTTTGCCTTCGCCGCAGGAATCATGGCGCTGGTGGGAATGGGCTTTGGTCTGCTGCCGGCTCTGCGCGCGTCGCGAACTGATTTGCGCAGCGCAATCAGCATCACCGGACGTGGTGCCACATTGGATCGCAGTGCGCGGCGGTTGCTCGGGTTATGTGTGGTAGTTGAGTTGGCAGTCGCAGTTGCGCTTGTCACCGCGAGTGTCACCGCTACTCAATACTTTCGAAAACTAATCGACGAACCGTGGGGCTTCGAGACCCAGGACCGCCTCGCCTTCAGCGTGACCATTCCCGATCGTTTTTTTCCAAACCCTGCCGACAAGCAACAGGCGCTCGAACGCGGGCTGATGAAATTGCGGGAGCTCCCGGGAGTTCAGTCCGCGACAGTTGTCTCGCCATCGCCAATGGACGCATCCTGGACTTTGATGTTGTTCAATCCCGAAGGCGCCCCGGCGCCCGAGCCGCGCGGCGTTTATACAGCTTACTCGCGAATCACCGTTCCCGGTTATTTCCAAAGTATGGGCCAACCGTTGCTTCAGGGACGGGATTTTGTCGAAAATGACGGACCCGACGCGCCCCTGGTCTGCATGATCAGTCAAAGCATTGCTCAGCGATTTTGGCCTAACGAATCTCCGCTCGGAAAACGCATTCGTTGGGGCCGGCTCGATGGCAACCGGCCGTGGTTTACCATTGTCGGCGTCGTCGGAAATATGAAAGCGATCGCGGATCCGAATGATGGAGAGGTTGTCGGAATGATTGCCCGGCCAATGTCGCAAATGTTGGTGAGGGCGACAGCGCCACTCGATGACATCACTTACGTGGTTCAGAGCAACAGCCGATCGCTGAACGAAGCCGCGGTGCGCTCTGCGCTGGCGCGGGCCAATCCGAGTCTGGCCGCTTACAACTTTATTTGGCTCAACGACGCCGCCTCCCGGTCCCGAACAACTGAACGTTTCGTTTTCATTCTGGTTTCGTCCTTCGCTCTGGTCGGCGTTGTACTTGCTGCCATCGGATTGTACGGCGCCCTGGCGTTGCAAGTGTCGCGAAGGGAACGGGAATTCGGAATTCGCTGCGCCTTGGGCGCAACCGCCAGACAGATCATGGAGCACGTGGCGCGGCAGGGAGCGTCGCTGCTTTTGTTGGGCCTGACCGGCGGGGGATTGGCAACCTACGGAATTGTTCGTCTGGTGCGAAATCAATGGAACGAAATGCCGACGCCCAATCTTGCCGCTTGTTTCTGCGCGGTTGCTGTCCTGTCCTTTGCCGTGATGATCGCTTGCCTGCTTCCGGCCCGACGCGCGGCAGGCGTCGACCCAGTTCGGGCGTTGCGAGCGGAATAATTAATTCCCGAAATAATTAGACCACGACTTGCACGCCGTCCGGTTTGCCTGCAATTCGCCAACTGCCGGCGCGCGGCCCGCAGAGGCTAATCCTCCGCAGGCTTACGCGCGTAACAGAATCCGACAGTTGGGAGACTCACCCGGCTTATCCGACAACTTGGATGCCTTCGCTTGCCGTTTGCTTCGCGTACAACTCGCTCAAACGTTTCGTCATCGGACCGATGCAGCCATCCTTGATCACGCGATTATCGACTTTCACGACCCCGGCGAGTTCGCCCATGGTTCCCGTGCAAAACATTTCGTCTGCGCTGTAAACATCCACCGGCGACAAATCGGCTTCGACACAACGAATTTTTTCCGCGGCGCAAATCTCCATCACCGTCGCCCGGGTAATTCCTTCCGGGCAACCGACCGCTTTGCTGGTCGCGAGGTCGCCTCCTGCTCGCGATTTATCGGAGTTGCGGACTATGAAAACGTTGGTCGCATTTGTTTCCGCAATAAAACCGTTGGTGTCGAGCATGAGCGCGTCGTCAGCGCCGGCGTTGTTCGCTTCGATCTTGGCCAGGATTGAATTAAGCAAATTGGCGTGATGAATTTTTGCATCGAGGACTTCCGGTGGCGGCCGTCGAATCTTGCTCGTCACCAGAGTAAGTCCGGTGGTGGCATAAACTGGAGCTTTGTGCTCGGCCAGAACGATCAGCGTTGGCCCGCCTTCATTCAGTCGTGGATCCATTCCTGAAGTGATTTTCAATCCACGGCTGAGCGTTAGCCGGATGTGAACGCCGTCGCGCATCGCATTGGCCGCGAGAGTGCGTTTGATCTCGTCGATGATTGTCTCCCGGGCTGGAATTTCCGCGAACGAAAGTGCGCGTGCCGATTTTTCGAGACGATCCAAATGTTCGTGCAATTTGAAGATGCGTCCGTTGTAAAGACGCAATCCCTCCCAAACCGCGTCCCCGCCCTGGACCGCAGAATCAAACGGACTGACGCCGGCCTTGTCGCGGTGAATCAGCACGCCATTAATATTGACGACCAGGTCTTTGTTCTTTGGGTTAAATTTCTGAAGCATATACGGAGGAGAGATCGCTCGGGAAAGCAGGAAAGCAGGAAATCATAGAAGTTTTATCCTAACTCTTTTCCTGCGTTCTTGCTTTCCTAAGAGATTTTTAATGCAGGCGATATTGGTAAAGTTGTTCGTAACATTCGCGGCACTTCTCGTAAATGTCCCCTAACGAATTCGGAATCGTGCCGTCGCGGGGTATGTAAGGCTCGAACGACGTCGATTTGGCAACCGCGTCGTACCAGTGCCTTGCCCAAATCCCATCGGTTGCGCGCAACCCGGGCGGCCACGAGAGCATCCCTTTGTCGAATGGACCGCCGATGGCATCGCACAATAGCCGCAGCGTTGGTTCCGGATTTCTGAGCACATCATCCGCGTCGATTACTGGTGGTATCGATCCAGATCGATTCCGGGCGAAATCAAAAATCTGGCACTGCTGAACGAAGCCAAGATCTTCCAATTCGGGATCCGGGTTCTTTTTGATGTAGGACAGAATGACTTCGCGCGGTTCGCGGATCAGAAAACAATTGGTTAAACCGGTGATCCAGTCGCGATCGATCTCCGGAAGCAGGTGGTGAGTCATTTGTTTTTGAAAAAAAATCCGCTTCTCGCCCGGGATCGGACCTTTTGTCAGCTGCTCCGCGATCTTGGCCCAGTTGGTCTCGCCGGACGCGATCACTCCCGCCGCCATCGGATGATCTTTTCCCGTCCTCTTTAAATAGTAGGCGTAAAACGGTTCGTCGATCACGGCCGTGTCGGAACGATTGCCCCAGGATCTCATCATTGCCGTCGAAATGTTGCGGGGCCCCGACCACATCGCGATGCGGAGGGAACCGGCGTCCATTTTATCCGAAGATAAGCAGCTGGATCGAGTCGGGCAGATGCTGCGCGACGTTCGTCACGACGCTGCCGCGAAGAAGCTTCGTCAGCGCGGTCCGCTGGGTAGAACCAATTACGAGATAATCGACTCCCATTGTCGCGGCGAGATCGACAATCGTCGCGGATGCATCCTGGCTCACGGCATAAACCGGAACGACTGAGACGCCGCGTTCCTCTCCAAGTTTGATCACGCTGGTCATGATCGCGTTCGCTTCAGGATCGTCCTGCCATTGGGCGCGGCCGAGACGTGTTCCCGCGGCGGTGTAATAAATTGCGACCTCTTTTACGTAGAGCACGAACAGGCAGGCCTTGCGTAGTCGCGCTTCGTCCAGCGCAAAACTGAGGACCGGTGTAATGCCTCGCGCCGCCACCATGATCTTTTGACCTTCGCGCAAGCGGGATTGCATTGCGGATTCGAGAGTGGGCGTGACCATTTTGGCGACCTCCCGGGTGACGGTGACCGTAGTCATGCCTTGTCGTTTTAAGGTGTAAGCGCGCAACGCCAGACCTCCGAGTAAAACGACAAAAACGAAGAAAAGCGCATCCGGTTTTGTTTTCGCGAGCGTCAGTTCAACGAAAAACAAAACGCAAAATGTAACGCCAAAAAGAAGGTGATCGTACCAGGTGAAGCCGGCGGATCGATTGAATGTGCACGACCCGACGTTGACCGCGATCGCTCCGACCACGCCGATGGCGTAAAGTCCGGCCAGCGCGGTGAAGTTGGCAACGAAAAGGAGAACCACAGTCGGCAAACCAATTGCAATCAGGAGCGGGTAAATCGGAACCCCATGCCGGTTCAGTTGGCGAAATTGCCGCGGCATCTCGCCATCGCGCGACATCATGTAAAGTAGGCCGACGATCGCCACGATGGCGGTGTTTGCGGCGCTGAGCAGCAGGAGAAAGAAAACGATTCCAACAATCCAGCCGAAGAAATTGCCGATCGCCGGCGAGAATGTCGCGGTGGCGAATTGTTCACCGATGAAGCGCAACATGTCCTCACTGCGGAGTTGCAGCACGGAACTGATTGCCGACGTGTCGGTCAGATGCAGCGTCTTGGACAAAACCGACGGTAAAGACAACATCGCCCAGCCAAGCAACGCGGTGCCGGCAACCACTTCGATCGCAATCGGCACGATCGCTTTGACCGATTCGCTAGCGACACTCGGCTTTTCCAGGGTCGACCCGGGATCGAGTTTCATGACGCCCGTGATGTTGGCGATCGATTCCGCGCCGGA
>JAJPJU010000126.1 GCA_021324035.1 Spartobacteria bacterium
GAAACCGGGTCAATGCGCACAATTCAGACAATCGCGAAGACGTTTCAGTTTCGCCGCGCTGGAGATGACGCGCCATGAGCAGAACATTTCCGCGCGCGGTCAGGTGTGGAAAAAGTCCGCCTTCCTGAATGACGTAACCGATGCGGTGCCGGACGATGTCGATTTGCTCCACACCCAACGGCGTTCCATCGAATTTGATTTCGCCGCTGTCTGGTTTGAGCAACCCGACGATTAAACGCATCAAAGTCGATTTTCCGCACCCGCTGGGGCCGATCAGAACGGTTGTCTTGCCGCGTTCAACCGAAAGGTCGACCGCGTGAACAGCAGCAGCGTCAGCGAATGATTTGGAAACGCCGACGAGTTGGACCAGTGCGCTCACCGCGGCCTAGTTTGCCACGATGAAATAAAAAACACCAAACCAGCGCTGGTCGTCGGTCCAGACCTGCTGGAATTCGAAGCCGGCCTGGCGGGCGAGCATGGTGAAGCCGCCGATGGTGTGTTTGTAGGAGTACTCGGTCAGGATTTTTTCGCCGCCGCGGAATTGAAACGTTTGGTCGCCGATTCGCACGCACTGATCGGTCTCGCTCATCAGATAAATCTCGATGCGTCCTTCGGCCGGATTGTAAATCGCATAATGCTGCCACCGTCCTAAATCGAAATCGGCGCCGAGTTCCCGGTTGATTCGGGCGAGGAGATTCTTGTTGAACTTCGCCGTCACGCCTGCGTTATCGTTGTAGGCGGCCTCGATAACATGGCGATCCTTTTGGAGATCGATGCCGATGAGCAGCCCGCCGCCTTCGCCCACCAACTCGACCAGGCGGGACAGGAATTCAGTCGCAGCTTCCGGCTCGAAATTGCCAATGGTGGATCCAGGAAAATAAACCACGCTGCGCGATGAAAGGTGCCGCGGCAACGGCAACTCGAACGGCTCGAGATAATCGGCGGCGACGGGGAGGATCTGCAGGTTCGGAAACATTTTGCGAAAACGCTCTGACGATTTCTCCAGCTGCTCCCTGGAGATATCGATCGGGACGTAAACGGCGGGGCGGTCCAATTCCTGGAGAAGGATTTGGGTCTTGGTTCCGGCGCCGGTGCCGAGTCCGATCAACTCGATTTGGGGTCCAAGAACTGCCGCTATCTCAGCGCCATGCAACCGCAGAATCTTGATTTCGGTTCGGGTGACGTAGTATTCGGGAAGCTCGCAGATTTGCCGAAACAAATGCGCGCCCGGTTCGTCGTAGAAAAATTTGCAGGGCAACTGGCGAGGCGATCGAGCGAGGCCAGCCAGCACTTCGTCGCGAAAAACTTTCTTCGCGCTTTCAGTTGCGGTTGATTTGTCGTTCACGAAAGATCGCGCGCCAAACGGATCCCCATGAATTGCCACCGTTTCTCGGGTTGAAAGAAGTTGCGGTAAGTTTGGCGAATATGGGTCCGTGATGTTGCGCAGGAACCCCCGCGCAGCACGTATTGGTTGCACATGAATTTGCCGTTGTATTCGCCGAGCGCACCCGGCTCGGCGCGATAGCCGGGATAAGGTGAATACGAACTGCGGGTCCATTCCCAGACATCGCCAAACATTTGGGCCAGCTTTCCTTCGCGGGGCGCGGCTGATAGCGCTGCCGGATGAAATCGTTCCGTTTCAACAAAATTTCCCTCGATCGCGATCTCCGCAGCAGCGCGTTCCCATTCGAATTCCGTCGGTAGCCGCGCGCCGGCCCAATTCGCGTAAGCGTCTGCTTCAAAATAACTGAGGTGCGTGACCGGTTCGTCCGGTTCGACTTTGCTCAAACCCGACAAGGTAAAGTTCCACCATTCGCCGTCGCGTTCGATCCAGTAAAGCGGAGCGCGCCATTGCTGTTCGTTGACGGTCATCCACCCTAACGAAAGCCAGAATTCAGAGCGCTTGTAGCCATTGTCAGCGATGAACTGGAGATACTCGCGGCTGGTGACGAGCCGATTGGCCAGCGAAAATGGCAGGACCAATGCGCGGTGACGTGGTCCTTCGTTGTCGTAGAAGAATCCGTTGCCATCGTGCCCGATGTCGATCGTTGTTTCATCGAACTCGACAAACTTGGTGGATCGCGAAGACCCGTCGCGGTCAAACGCGCTCGGCAAGCGCGGTCCAGCTTCACGAAACGTCGGGAAAAGCGGATTTTGCGCGAAGACGTGTTTGATGTCGGTGATCAGCAATTCCTGATGTTGCCGTTCGTGATGAATTCCGAGGGTGAGGAGTGGTTCGATTTCGAGAAACGATCTTTCGTCAGCGCCTGAAATCAGCTCATCAATATCGGCTTCGACTGAAGCGCGATACTTCTTTGTTTGGTCGACGGTCGGCCGCGAAATCAGTCCGCGGAGATCGCGGCGATGCATTGTGCCGGCCGCGTTGTAATAGGAATTAAAAAGATAGGCATACTCCGGTACCGCGTCGCGATATCCCGGCACCCACTTTTTCAGAATAAAGGTTTCGAAAAACCAAGTGGTGTGCGCGAGATGCCATTTGGTTGGACTTACGTCCGGCATCGATTGAACCACACAATCTTCCGGCGCGAGATTTTCTGAGAGTTTGCCGGTAAAACTCCGGACGTGATGAAAATGCGCGAGAAGACTCTCTTTCGGTGAAGAGACTTCGCGCGAGCGCTGTGACGCGGTCGCTGTCTGATTTTGTTTAGCGACCGCGGCTTGGATCAAGTAATTCCGCCCTCCTGTTCGAGTTCTTCTCTGCGCGCGTCAATCATTTGATCGCGAGCCGCCTCTTCCCGGCCGTCATTCACGAGTTGTTCGCCGACAGTCTCTTCGTCTTCTTCGATCCCGGGGCGCGGAACACGCCGGCCGCGATTGTCCGGGGTAATTTCCCATTCTTTCTCGAGCTTGATCGTGTTGTCGTTTTCTTCCGGCGGATCGTTATTTTCAACGCCCATCAACTCTTCACGGGCCTGGCTCCAATCGGCGTCGGTAAATTCTTCAGGGTTACGTTCGTCGATCATGGCGACCTCACGCGCGCGACGTTCGATATCTTCAGGGGAGGCGACGCCCACGCCATTTCCGTGGACAGAGATTTTTCCGCTAGTCGGTTTCTTTTCCTTCATACTTAAATTACGAAAACCGAATCCCGTTTACGTGCAAAAAGTTACAACGCGAAATTGCAACCGGCAAAGGGGATTTTCCTAACGGTGGAATCGACGATAATCGAAGATCGATGGAAAAAGACTTTAAATTCGTGCCGCTGAGAAGCGGCGGCCAACTTGCTTTTGTTGAATACGGAGCCCCTCACGGCGAGCCCGTTTTCTTTTTTCATGGCTGGCCGAGTTCGCGAACGATGGCAGAACTGACCGATTCGGCCGCGCGGGAACTGAACTTGAGAATTATCTCGGCGGACCGTCCCGGAATTTGTGATTCGAGTTTTCAACCCAACCGCCAGCTGATCGATTGGCCGGACGTTCTGCAACAGTTCGCCGATCATCTCGGCGTCGAGCAATTCCGTTTGCTCGCCTTTTCGGGCGGCGCGCCTTACGCCTATGTCGCCGGAGTGAAATTGCCCGAGCGTGTCCGCGCGATGGCCATCGTCAGTGGTGCGGTGCCGTTTGCCGATCTCAGGGAACACACGGGTCTTCTGCCTTTGTATCGATGGATGATTTGGTTTTATCGAAATCAACCCGGTCTCTTGCGGATATTGTTTCTTCTGGCTCGGCCGATTGTTTCGTGGCGAACCTCGTTGCGAATGGCTCGAAAGTTTTTGCATATGTTGCCGCAGCCGGACGCTGAAGCTCTTCAAGACAGTGCAGCTTTTGACATTTGTTTCGAGAGTCAGCGCCGCGCCTGGCGCGGGTCGGGAGTGAATGGCGTCATGGCCGATGCGGAAATTTACGGACTGCCATGGGGATTTCGATTGGAAGATGTCGCGGTGCCGGTGCGGTTATGGCACGGGAAGAAAGACCGCGCGTTTTCATTTCGGCTCGCTGAAGAGACGGCCCGACGTTTGCCCAATTGTGTTGCTAGATACATCGACGACGAAGGTCATTTCTCGCTGCCCATCCGTCACATGCGCGAGATCTTGGAGGATTTGATCGCGGTCTAGCACCCTCTACAGTGCGACGTGGAAGATTTTACCGGAACGATTCAGGGCCAGCCCCGAAAGCCTTCGGGGCTTTGGACGTTGGAGGCGCCGTTCGATAAGCGCGTACGAGAGCTGGTCAAAGACTGGGGCGCAACCAAAACGCCGGAGCTGATCGAGGAATTGATCGTTACCGCGCTAAAAATGGCGCGCGACGAAATGAGCGTGGCGGATTTGAAGCTGATGAATCGCTCACTGAAAGAAATGCGGTATGCCGCCAAAATTTTCGCGCCCTACGCGCACTTTCGGAAGGTCGTGGTTTTCGGTTCGGCCCGGATTCCTCCCGACGCGCCCGAGTCGAAGGTTGCGGAAGAATTTGCGCACAAAATGGCCGCGCAGAAGTACATGATTATCACTGGTGGCGGTGAAGGGATCATGGGCGCGGCTCAGAAAGGGGCCGGGCGGGAGCAGAGTTTCGGCCTCAACATTCGCCTGCCTTTCGAACAACACGCCAACGAAGTGATCGAGGGCGATCAGAAGCTGATCAATTTCAATTACTTTTTCGATCGCAAACTCAATTTCGTAAAAGAATCGCACGCTTTCGCCCTTTTCCCCGGCGGTTTTGGCACGATGGACGAGACATTCGAAGTCCTGACGCTGATGCAGACCGGGAAGTCTCGCATCATCCCGGTCGTGATGCTGGATCGCCCGGGTGGCAATTACTGGCAAACCTGGATGAAATTTTTGACCGAGTATCTGCGCAAACTCGGGCTCGTGTCGGACGAGGACTTCTCGTTTTTCAAAATTGCGCCGGATATCGACGCGGCGGTGCACGAGATTCTGCAGTTTTACAAAGTCTATCATTCGACGCGATGGGTGGGGGAACAGCTGGTGATTCGAATTTGCCGGCGATTGTCGAGTGCAGACGTGGCCCAACTGAATAAGGACTTCTCGGATTTACTGCGCGAAGGCGAAATAATTCAAGGCAGCGCGCTGCGCCCGGAGAAGAACGAGCCGCAAATCTGGGAGCTTCCTCGATTAATCCTGACGCCTCACCGTAACAATTTCGGGCGGATGCGGCAGCTGATCGACGCGATCAACGCGTCGTCAGTCGTGTAGAATCGGCTGCGGATCGGCAATCGGCGCCAGGGGCGCGGGCCCAACCTGTTCCTTGCCCGGAGCAATTCGTTTCCTGGTTTCTTTCACCAGTGCAAGATCGACATCGAGTTTTGCCCGCATCATTCGGTCGAAGCAGAAATGTTCGCGAGCGAAGCGCAATCCATTCGCGGCACAACGTTCGGCCAGATTTGGATCCGAGAGAAAGAGCAAGATCGCGGTAGCGAGGGCGTTGCTGTCGTTTGGTTGAACGATCAATCCGCTTTCGCCGTGAACGATGATTTCGGGAACATCTCCAACCCGGGTGGCAACAACCGGCCGTCCGCTGGCAAACGCTTCGCGTAAAACAATCGGTGAAGCTTCAGTGTGGCGCGACGCGATCACGACCATGTTCGCCGCGGCCAGAATGTCGGGAATGTCCCAGCGATAGCCCATCATCAAAACGTTGCCGTTCAAGCCGGCGCGATCGATCGCTTTGCGCACCCACTTCTCACGGCTTCGGCCGCCGGTCGCTTCGCCGACGAACACGAAACGCGCATCAGGGCGTTGGTGGAGAACAATCCGTGCGGCTTCGACCAGGTTGAACTGGCCTTTGTCCGGGCGAATCATTCCGATGTTCGCAATAATCGGCGTTTCGGCAGACAGGCCGACTTCACGCCGGAATTTCATCCGGTCGCGCGTTGGCGAAAATTTATCGAGATCGACCGCCGACCCGATCACTTCGATTTTGTGCGGCGCGATGCCGTACTGTTCGACAAACTCGTTTTTGATAACGCGCGCGTCGGCCACGATTTTCGCGCAACCGTGTTTGTAAATGAAGGCGCGTTGTTTTTTGCCGAGTGGATCGGTGATGCAACGGGCCCGAGTGACGGGCCAGCCGCAAAGAAAAAGCGGCAGACAGAGCCAGTGATCTTTCGAGCTGTAGCTTTTGATCAGGTCCACGCGATTGCGACGGCAGAAAAGCCAGATCCGGAACGACACCAACGGGTTGATTCGATGCTTGAGCGACATCGGGATCACCGGGGTGCCGAGTTCGCGAGCTTTGGTCATGACTTCGCTGGTCGGATCGCAAATAAGCCACGCGCGGTGGCCGTTTGCGTTGAGCCAATTGATCTCGAGACAGGTGCGATATTCCTGTCCGCCCCAACTGCCGCTGCTCTCGAGATGAAGTAAATTCACGCCGGATTATCGACCTTTCAGCCAGTTTGCACACTTTCCCGGCGTTTTTCGAGAATATAATCGTGTATTGTATTTACGGTCTTTAAGGCCTTTCCGGCCACCTCCGAGTTTGCGACCCCCACGCCGAAGATCTTTTCCATGCTAACCACGAGTTCGAGGGCGTCGATCGAGTCCAAGCCGAGACCGCCTGGTCCGAAAAGAGGCAAATCGTCGCCGATTTGGTCTGGCGTCACTTGCAGCATCAGGTTCTTGACCAGCATCTCCTTGATGCGCGCTCGCAGGTCTGGGTCGGGCATAGGGTTAAGGCGGCGCGAAATTGTCGCAAACGGGCGCGCGGGTCAACTCTCGTTTTACCGCCGTGGCAGGAAAAACCTTTTGTCAGTGAGAGATTCCTCGAGTCCGCTCGGAATGACAAGAGACTAGACTTTATCCGCTTGCCGGCCGGGGTTTACGGCCTGATTCGGATCCGGCTGCGCTGGAGCGGGCGGATTCTGGGAAACCGTCGCTGGTGGCGGGTTTGTCTTCGCCGTCGTATCGCCGGCCTTGTGCAGTTCGTCACTGAACTCGTCCTTGGCTTTTTGGAACTCTTTAATCGCCTGGCCGAGGCCTTTTGCGAGTTCAGGTAATTTCTTCGCTCCGAACAGGACCAGGATGATTAGGAGAATGACCAGCAAGTCCGGTCCGCCCAGGTTCATGAAACTGGCCAACAGGTTCATAATCTAGCCGAAGCATCGCCCCGCTCTGCGACGATGCAAGGCATTTCGGCTAAGGGACCCGCCCAAGCTGGCTGGAAATCCTTTAGCCCTCACCCGTCATCCTTCAACCTTTAGTAGCGATTTCGCGTAGTGAGCGTAACTTCGCCGATGCGTCGTTCCCCGGCTTTCACCCTGGTGGAGATAGTTATCGCTGTGGCGATAATGGCGACCTTGCTTTTGCTGGCGGTGCCGAGTTTGGAAGGTGTTTTGGCCGATCGAAAATTGCGCGCCTCACTCGATGCTTTCAATAATCTGGTGCGTCAGGCCCAGGAGCGAAGCGTGTCAGAGCATCGCGCCTATCTGATTGTTTGGACAGACAAGAACGTTTTTTTGCAGCCAGAGGCATTTAGACGCGATGAGGATCGACAACCCGTAGCGACATTCGATCTCGAGCACGGACAGGTTTTAACCCTGAGCTTTCCGGCAGCCCTGTCCGCCAAACAACCAGGTGAGTGGATTTTCTGGCCGACCGGAACATGTGAGCCCGCCGTTGTTTATTTCGCCGGAAGGGCAGGGACGTGGACTGCAAGCTATTCGCCGCTGACGGCGCATGGCGAACTAACGAATTATGCGGCGAAGTAGCCTTGAAATGCGAAAGGCGAAACGCGAAGCGCGAAATATTTGCGGCGCATTCGCGCTCTACGAGGTGCTCATGGGCGTGGCGATTTTTGCATTCGGCGTGCTCGCTCTTGGTCGCGCGGTGGAAAATTGCCTCAACGCCAGCACTCTGAACGCCGAAGAAAATCGTGTTCGCCTGATTTTGGCTAACCGGATGGCGGAAGTGCAGACCACGCCCGGTCCGCCTGAACCGGCCAAGGAGTTCACCATCGATACCGGTTACGGCAATGTGAAACTGATTCAGGCCGCCGCCGATGCCGGATTGAAAGACGATAACGGCGCCCAAATTTCTGGTCTTCATCGGATAATTCTCACCGCGAAATGGACGCGGGATGGAATCGGACAAACGGAGCAAATCGAATTTTATGTTTACCGTCCGGGATAATCGCAGATCGATCCTCGATGCTGGATACTGGATGCTGGATTCGAAAATCGAGAATCCAGAATCGAGAATCAAGTATCGCCTCCTTCGTAGAGGCGGATTTACGCTGCTCGAAATCATCGTCGCCGTTGCGATCCTGGCGACCATGGCGATGGCGATCTACCGGTTCGTTCAATCGAACATGGTGGCGATTCGGGTTTCGTCCGAGGCGATTGCCGCGGACGCGCGCTATGAAGGACTGCGCGAGGTGTTAATGGCGCAATGGCAGAGTTTACCGCCGGGAAAAGGGGCGCTTCTGGGCGACACTTATAAATTGGACGACCGCTCCCGCGACGAAATCCGCTGGGTTTGCGGCGCCGGACCGGGATTAATGACACGCTACGCCGCCGGCGACTACATTGTCAGTCTGCGGCTGCAATCGGAGAAGAACAGCAACCGATACGATCTTGGACTTCTTCGTAAACCAAGAAACGATTCCGCGCTGTCTGATGCAAAAGAAAGCTGGGTTCCGTTGATCGACAACGTGACTTCGTTGCAAATCCGTTACTTCGACGTGCGACTGAACACCTGGGTGGAACGCTGGACAGATGCGGCCACGCTGCCGCGCCTGGTCAAGGTCACGGTGGGCCGCCCCGATGCATCCGTGCCATGGCAAGCGATCATCCCGCTCGGACGAACGCCATTATGAGAAATTCGAAGGTCGAAATGCGAAATGCGAAATGTTCGTCCGGTGCGGCGATCATGCTCGCTCTGTGGGCGCTCTTTCTATTAAGCGCGCTGGTGATTTCGTGGGCGCTCGATATCAACTCGCGTCTGACGGTGGCAAGCGAAGGCGGCCGGATGTTGAAGGCTGAAGCAGTCGCCTGTTCGGGAGCGGAAGTGGCGTTGAATCCCACCACCAAACCGGGTTCGCCGAATTTGAACGGGGAATTAAATGGCGGTGCCACCTACAACGCGCGGCTAACCGGTGAAGGTGGACGCATCGATATGAATTGGGTCTTCGCTCGGCCTGAGACGGTTGAGCTCTTGCGCAGGTACTTGGAAAACAAGGGAATCGATCTCAATGAACGCAATCTAATGGTAGACGCGCTTCAGGATTGGGTGTCACCTAACGTCGGTTTGCACAGTTTGAATGCGCCGCCTGAAAGCGACAACTACCATCCCGCACACGCGCCACTTGTCCGTATTGATGAACTGAAAAAAGTAGCTGGGTGGGCAGATTTTACTTCAGTGCCAGGATGGGATGATGATTTCACCGTGAATACTCAGCAGGGTATCGATCCGACGTGGGCTTCCCGCGACGTTTTGCTTGCACTTCCTGGAGTCAGGCCGGAAATGGTAGACCGTTTTTTGCAAATTCGCCAAGGACCTGACGGCATCGATGGAACCGAAGATGACACGCCGATCCAAGGCATCGACGATATTCGCCAAATGCTTGGATTAAGCGACCCGCGACAGATTGAACAACTTAAACTTTTTCTCGCACCAAGCTTTCCCGTGCCGGTATTTCGCGTCAGCAGTGTTGGAACCGCCGGCCGAGCAACTCGCACCGTGCAAATGGTTTTCCGGCGAGTTGGTGTTATGCCGCAAGTAATTACCTGGAAAGAATTCTAGTGCCCGATCCCAAGCCCACAATTCCCAGCCGCGTCTTCATTACACCAACAGCGCATGGGTGGAACCTGTTGCGGGCGCGCGACGGTAACGGCGCGTGGGACGTTCGTCTCCTTCCGACACTCGGTGAAGTCGCTCCGTTGGTTTCTCCTCAAGACGATATCGTTCTTAGTTTGCCGATCGACGCGGTTCTGGCGCAGCGGTTCCGATTGCCGACGATCGATCCCGCGGAGTTTCCGGAAATGGTCCGGCTTCAAATCGAAAAGGCTCTCCCGTTTTCGCCGGAGGAAGTGACCGCCGATTTCGAGCTGATTGAGCAAAACGAAACCGAGAGCGTGATTTCTGCCGTGGCCGTGCGAAACGAGCGACTCGCGGAAATCGCCGCCCCCTTGCTCGACAAGGGCGTGATTCCGCAACAAGTGACAGTTTACGCCGCCCAGCGCGCGACAACTCATGCGCCCGAAGGCCGCGCATTATTCATTTATCCCGAAGGCGAAACGCTTGTCTCGGCCGTGACCGAAAATGGAAAAGTCAGTCTGACCCGCACTCTGGATGGAGTCGAACCGGAACGATTGCAAGCCGAGCTGCCACAAATTGCGATGAGCGCTGAATTGCAGGGAATCAAACCTTCGTTTCCGAACGTGTTGCTCGATGAATCGTGTTACGAGCTGCGCGACACAATCAAAAAGGTTCTATCCAGTCCCACGGAATTGGTTGGAGTCGAAACCCCGCCGGCGTCGGTAAAACTCAATTTGTTGCCGGAAAGTTGGCGGCTACGGCGGAGCCAATTGGCGAAGCGGGGTGAATGGCGGAAGCGACTGATCATGGCCGGCGCTGCCTATGGCGGATTGTTTCTCCTCTTCTTACTTTATCTCGTCTACACGAAGCTGGCGGTTGCCCGGCTCGATCGA
>JAJPJU010000246.1 GCA_021324035.1 Spartobacteria bacterium
AAGCGCTGGAATTCATGCGAATTGCCGCCAAACGAGCGCCCGATGATGATGGCAACCGTTTTCAACTCGCGGAGCTTCTGGCCCAATCGGTCGATCCGACAGAACAAGCGGAAGCGCGCAAGATCCTTTGGGATTTGGCGGGCAAATCAAACACCTACAAACAAGTTGCGGTCGAAGCGTTGGCGGCAGCGCCGCAATTAACAGCTGATGAACAGACACGGCTGGTTAAAGAGTTGGCCGATCTCAATTCGAAAACCATCAAAGACGATCTGCTGGCAGACGAATTAAAGTTGCGACTGTATCCGGACGAGGCGGCCCATATTTATCAGGATGCAATCGCCCATTGGAAAGACGGCAAGATCGAAGATCTCATTCAACTCGCTCGCTGGCTCAATATTCATCAGCAGGCTGAGCTCGTGCTCTCTTCCTTTCCGATCGAGCGGGCGTTTGAGGATAACCAGCTCTTGCTAAGCAGACTTGATGCGATGGCGATTCTTCAGCGGTGGAACGATATCGACGAAGTCTTGAGACAGAATGAAGTGACGCTTGATCCTTCAGTTATCGAAAGTTTCCATGCTCGCACAGCCCAGGAACGGAATTCGCCGCTTGACGCTGAAGTGCATTGGAGTCACGCGGTTTCGCTTGCTTCCAGCGATCCGTTCAAGCTCCGGTTTGTGGCCAACTTCGCGGAACAAAGCCATAATACCGCGGTGGCGCTAAAAGCTTACGAACAACTGGCCCGTTATCCTGAGCAGGCCGACATCGCTTATCGCGGAATTGAACGAGTTGGCAAACAGAGCGGCGATATTTCGGCGCAACGCACAGCAATGGCAAAAATTTTTGCCCGGACCCCGGAAGATCCCAACGCCGCCGACCAGCTCGCCTATCTTAATTTACTGCTTAACGAAGACGTCGATAAAAATCTGGCCACGGCAAGAAAGCTAGCCGAGCAATATCCCAACAGATTGTCGTATCGGGTTACCGCCGCGCTTGGCTATTTGCGCCAGAACAATGCCGCCTCAGCTCTCGCCCAGTTCAATGCCCCGGCGCCGATAGACTGGAAACAAACGTTGCCCGCCTGGCGCGCAGTTTACGCCGCGGCGCTTCTTGGTGCAGATCGAAATGACGAAGCGAAAAAAATCATCGCCGGTATTCCTCGCGACAAATTGAACTCCCAGGAGCAGGCGTTGATTGACGGCGCGACAGCGGCAAAGCCCTAACGAGTTAGAGCAGACTGACCCCGAACGGGGCTGGTCCCTTTTTCCAACGCAGCTCGGGCTCTAGATTAATTT
This sequence comes from Spartobacteria bacterium, assembly GCA_021324035.1. Taxonomy (GTDB): domain Bacteria; phylum Verrucomicrobiota; class Verrucomicrobiia; order Chthoniobacterales; family UBA10450; genus AV40. The sequence continues at coordinate 1,293 of JAJPJU010000246.1, forward strand.
CCTCCGGAGGGACATCGAAGCCGACCGAGCGCAGCAAATAGGAAACGCCTTCGCGGCTCTCCATCGTTTCTTTCAAACTGCGGGCGAACAGTTCCACGTATTCCTTGTAGGAATCGAGTGCCAGTTTTCCCTGCGCGAAATGCTCCGCCAGCGATTCGTCGTGATAATCGATCAGATCAACAAGCGCCCGGCGAAGATCGAGCCGGACTTTCGGGTCGATCACCACCTTGAACGGCGTCGCAGACGCGTCCGGTCTTGCCAGGGCTCGCGTCCGCGGCTCGGTTGGCTCGCGTCGCGCAATCTGGAAATCGTGGCTTTTTTCCATCCGGGTGTCGATCTTACAAGCCTTTCACACAAAGGCCACCACGGAAACAAAGGTCACAAATCGAACGACGAACAATGAATGAAAGACAACGATCCCAACTTTGAGACCGTTGTGAACCGTCGTGGCCGTTGCGAGAGACCTAAAAGAAAATCGGAATGATCAGGATCGCGACGATGTTCACGACCTTGATCATCGGATTGATCGCAGGTCCGGCGGTATCTTTGTAAGGATCGCCAACTGTATCGCCGGTAACCGCTGCCTGATGGGCAAAGGATCCTTTGCCACCGTAGTGGCCTTCCTCGATAAATTTCTTGGCGTTATCCCAGGCGCCGCCGCTCGAAGTCATGGCGATGGCGACGAACAAACCGGTCACGATAGTTCCCACCAAAACGCCGCCAAGCACGACAGGTCCGAGCGGTTTAATCAATGCGACGCCGACCACGAAGACCAACGGCAGCAATGCCGGCACAATCATTTCGCGCAGCGCTGCTTTCGTCACGATGTCGACGCAGGTGCCGTATTCTGGAATGTCCTGGCCAGTCATGATTCCGGGATGCACTTGAATTTGGCGTCGAACTTCGCGCACCACTGCGCCCGCCGCTTTACCGACGGCGTCCATCGAAAAGGCGGTGAAAATGAACGGTAGCAATCCGCCGATGAACAAACCGATAATCACTTTCGGCTCGGTCAGCGAAAAGGTGAACTGCGCGAACGCCGGATTGTGCGCTTTGAGTTCTTCGACATACGATCCGAACAAAACCAGGGCCGCGAGTCCGGCCGATGCAATCGCATAACCCTTGGTCACGGCTTTCATTGTGTTACCAACCGCGTCGAGCTTGTCGGTGGTAGCGCGAACTTCTTTCGGCAAATTGCTCATCACGGCGATACCGCCGGCGTTGTCGGTAATCGGCCCGAATGAATCGAGAGAGATAATGATTCCCGCCATCGACAACATCGACATTACCGAAATCGCGATTCCATAGAGGCCGCAAAAGTGAAAACTGAGCAGGATCGCGATCCCAATGAATCCGACCGGCAGCGCGGTGGCGTGCTGACCGATTGCGAGACCGGCGATGATATTCGTAGCATGTCCAGTTTCGGACGCGCGGGCGATCTTTTGGACCGGATGAAAACGCATCGACGTAAAATAGTCAGTGATAACGACAACGACCGCAGTCATGACGAGACCAACGATTGACGCAAAATAGAGATCGTTCGCCGAATGTGTCACTCCGCCAACGGTCACACCGTTTGGAAATAACCGGTGTGTGGCCGGCCAAAACAAAATTGCGGACACGAGCGCGCTCGCCCCAACCGCACCCATCAAAACGCTTCCGGGTTTGCCGTTGCTGATGTTGACGAAAACAATCCCGCAAATCGCGCCCAGGACCGAAATTCCGCCGAGGACAAATGGATAAACAATCGCGGCCGGATTTGCGGCAAGCGTAAGCGCCCCAACCAGAATCGCACCGATCAAACTCACCGCGTAAGTTTCAAACACGTCCGCCGCCATCCCCGCGCAATCACCGACGTTATCGCCAACGTTGTCCGCAATCGTGGCCGGATTCCGCGGATCGTCTTCTTCGAGGCCTTTTTCGATTTTACCCACCAGGTCGGCGCCGACATCAGCGGCTTTGGTGTAAATCCCGCCGCCAAGTCGTGCGAAAACGCTAATCAAACTCGCGCCAAGGGCGAGGCCAATCAGACTGCGTACGGCCGCGTCGTGCCCGATCATTTTGCCGGCGACCGTGTAGAAAATCGAAACCGCAAGGAGGGCGAGAGCGACCACCAGCAATCCGGTCACCGCGCCGCCATTAAACGCAACCCGCAGCGCCGCAATTAGCGAGGTCGTCGCCGCCTGGGTCGTTCGCACGTTCGTGATCACCGCGACACGCATTCCGATGAAACCAGCCGACAACGAACAGAAAGCACCGATGACAAAGCCGATGGCGCTTGGATGGTCTTTGAACACCCACAGCAAAATGAAAATGATCACTGCGATCACGCTAATCGTCATGACCTGGCGGTTCAGATAAGCTTTCGCGCCCTCCTGAACCGCCGCTGAAATCTCTCGCATCCGGTCGTTCCCGGCGCTGAGACGCTTGACGGCGGCGATTAAAAAAATCGCTGCGGCCAGGCCAATAACGGCGCACACCATCGACAGCTGAACGCCGGAATCGAGAAGGTTTAGAGCAAGAAATCCCATAGCTTTAGGGAGGTAAAGCGCACGACTTTATGAAGATTTCCCGCTCTGGCAAAGGCTATTTGCCAGTCTGACGATTAATTAAGATTACTCGAACTTTTGCCCGAAAATGACGGAGAAATGAGTGAGAAGGGTCAAAAATGCAAACCCACGGCGCTCAGCTCTTCCCGGTCCTCCCGGCGTTGCCAAAACAGCGCATTTTTGATAACCACCTCCAACTCATGAGCCTCCACGAACACGAGGCTTGGTTGGACAGTGACGGAGACCAATACCGTCTCGAAGGCACTTGCTCGATTGGACGCGCTGTTCTGAACAATGTCGTGATTGATTCGCCTAAAGTTTCACGGCTGCACTCGATCATTCACCTGGAAGATAATGGCGCATTTTATTTGATCGACTTGGGAAGCAGCAACGGAACGTTTCTAAATAAAAGACGAATCCACGAACCGGTCCGCCTCCACGACCAGGACGAAATCAGTATCGGTGGAAAATCATTTGTATTTAATCAGCCGCGAGGGAAGCCAACCGCTCAACTGAGGCCGGCAGCATTAGTGACCCTTCAGGAAGTTGAAAATGTGGAGGTTTGGCTGCTCGTGGCCGACATCAAGAACTTCACGCCACTTAGCCGAACCATGATGAGTGGAGACCTCGCCAATATGGTTAGCGTTTGGCTGGGTTCATGCAAAGCGATCATCGAGCGACACGGAGGAACAGTTAACAAATATCTCGGCGACGGGATTCTTTCCTATTGGCGTGATCAACCTGAAATCGTCAAAGAAATCGTCGCAACAATTCATACGCTTAAAATCGAACAAAGTCGGGACGGACCATCTTTTCGATTTGTTGTGCATTTCGGAACCGTTGCGATTGGAGGCGTGCCCTCGACCAGAGAAGAGACGTTAATGGGCAGCGAGGTTAATCTCATTTTCCGGTTGGAAAAATTGCTAGCATCGCTCGGCGAGCCGTGCGCCATCAGCGACGAAGCCCGGATTAATCTCGGGGAAGCCATCACCTGTCGTTCGCTTGGCGAACACGATCTCAAAGGCTTTGAGGGGAAACGTGCCTTTTTTGCGGTATAGGGCGCAGTCTTGCAATTTTTGGCGAACTTCGCCGCTTCGACTCCGGAGAAGATGTTGAAAGGTTTGAACCGGCGCAGCCCGAAAATCGGGGGAGGGTTTAATACTTGCCTAACAAATACGTAAATAACATAATTCGCGCCCGTGACCCCGGAAGCGGCTATTACCGGCGGACAGTCTCCCGACCGGTTCGCGACAACGCGTTGGAGCGTCATTCTATCTTGCGCCGATTCACAGGCTACTCCTCAAGCTGTTCGCAATGCGCTTGCCCAGCTTTGTCAGACCTATTGGCGACCAACTTTTGCTTTTGTCACTCGCAATGGCTTTTCGATCGAAGACGCCCAGGACCTCACTCAGGACTTTTTCGTTATGGTGCTTGACGGTCATTTACTGGAACGCGCCGATCCTCATCGAGGACGCTTTCGCTCACTGTTGCTCAAAGCGCTTAAGGATTTTCTTAACGATGCTCGAGACCGGAAACGTGCCCGCAAACGCGGAGGCGACGTCCAGTTTATTCGCTGGGATGAATGGATGGCTGAAGCGCCGTCGCAACTTTCGATCTCAGCTCGTGATTCAGATAGCTGGCCGCCGGAAAAAATCTTCGACGTACGCTGGGCAGCGACCGTCGTCGAACGGGCGCTGGCTCGACTTGGCGAAGAATGTGAGCGCCACGGGCGTCGTCGGGTTTTCGACGTGCTCAGCAGTTGTCTGGCCGCTGAGCGCGAAGACGTTTCTTACGCGACATTTTCCAAGTCGCTTGGCGTTCCCGAGAGCGCTGTAAAGCGGCTGGTCCACCAGCTTCGAAAACGATACCGAGAACTGCTCCGAGAGGAGGTCGCCGAGACCGTTGAAAAACCGGAGGATGTCGAAGACGAACTCCGTTACCTCTGCGCAGCTTTGGCAGCGGCGGCAACTTGATTCAAATGATCTCCCCAGGCGTCATTGGTTCAGTCCGACTCGAAACCGAACCGGCCCCCTGCTCACAATGCGGTTCAACCTCGCGAGTGGGACGCGGACTTTGTCTCAAATGTTTGCTGTATCGCGGACTCGGAGAAGAAACCTACGATGACGAAACTTTACACAATGTCTTAGACGAAATCGATGTCAGGGACGCGGACTGGCGGCTCGGGAATTATCAAATCCTCGACGAGATCGGACGCGGCGGAATGGGCGTTATCTATCGCGCACGGCAGCGTCACTCGCGGCGCGTTGTCGCATTAAAGCGAATTCTCGCCTACCACTCTGATTCGCGCGAAACCCTGGTCCGTTTTCGTCGCGAAGCCGAAGCGGCAGCAAGCCTCGACCATCCGAATATCCTGCCGATTTATGAAGTCGGAGAAACTGAAGATGGGCTGCCTTACTTCAGCATGAAGTTGGCGACCGGCGGCAGTTTATTGGAAAGCCAGGTCACTCTTCAGGAGGATTCACGGCGAAGCATCGCATTAATGGCAAAGGTTTCGCGGGCAGTTCAATACGCTCATGCTCACGGAATTTTGCATCGCGATTTGAAACCGGGAAACATCCTACTCGATGGACATGGCGAACCAATGGTGAGTGATTTCGGTTTGGCGAAATGGCTTGAAACCAGCAGCGATATCACGCGCACCCTGACTATTTTCGGAACGCCGGGTTACATTGCGCCGGAGCAAGCGCACGGCCCGGCCTCAGATTTAAAACCAACGGCGGATGTTTACAGCCTCGGCGCGATCCTCTTTGATTTGCTCACCGGACGTCCGCCATTTCTTGGAGAGCACGCACTTTCAGTGATACAGCAAGCGGCCGAGAAAGCCGCACCGAAGGTGCGTTCGATTAAACCAACGCTCGACCGCGACTTGGAAACGATCTGCGCCCGTTGTTTGGAACGCGAACCCAATGCACGTTATTCTTCGGCCGGGGAACTGGCTGAAGATCTGGAACGCTGGCTCGAAGGTCGCCCCATCATTGCGCGTCCCGTTTCAGCTCCTGTCCGCGTCTGGCGCTGGTCCAAGCGCAACCGGAAGCTCGCGAGCTCACTAGCGATGATTGTCATTCTAGGAATTGCAGGGCTTGTCACTGCAATCTCCACATCGCGACTGACCTCGATCGTTCAAAACGCGGAGCTCGCCCGGCATTCCGTTATTGTCACGCCTTTTGAGGACCTCGACGAGCTTTCAACAAGTACAACGTCGGCTCAAGCCGTCACCGCTTCGTACATGGATTCGTTGACCAAGACAAAAGGAATCCATGCCATTTCATTCCCCAGTGACGCGAATAATACGGATCCGTGGAGTCCGGACGACTGGAGACGCATAGGCAGTAAGGCAAATGTCCGCATGATTCTGAGCGGCACAGTGCGGCAAAGGGAAGGAAGACAGCGCATTGCGGTTCATTTGATCGAAACCGCAAGCGGCGCAGTCGTCAGTACTTGGTTATTAGATACGGATTCGATTGCCGAAACGGCAAAGAGTTCAGCTGCAAAGATCTCCGGAAAGTTAGGGGTAGGATCTTCGATCAAGATACAACAGGCGTTGCTCACGTTTGATGGTAATGCCAGTGCCCTTGGTGGCACAAAGAATCCAAAGGCGCGCGAATTTTGCGAACGCGGAAGGGAGCTTTTCTCGCGCTACAAACTCCAGGACGTAGATAACGCGATTAAGTTGTTTCGCGAAGCCGTCAGATTAGATCCGAACTATTCGCTGGCCCATGCCATGCTTGGCAGCGCGTGCCAGGCACGAGCACAAACCGATAGTTCTTATGATTGGAGAAAAGACGCCGACACGGCTACAACGACGGCGCTTAAGTTAACACCAACGTTGCCGGAAGCTTATCGTGCAAGAGTTGGTACATTGCGACGATACGGTCAGTGGCGAGCGGCGATCGATCCGGGATTAACAGCTTACGAGCTTGATCCGACATCGGCCCGGACTGCCGCAATTCTCG
>JAJPJU010000123.1 GCA_021324035.1 Spartobacteria bacterium
AACAGCAATAACCTTTTTCATATTCCAGGTGTTGTAGAGGCGCTTGTGCCAAGCGCCTGTTTATAAAGTTCGGTGCTTGAGAACAAGCACCGCTACAACTTCGTCAGGTTTTTCAAGTCTTGGGTTCGTCCGCAATTTTCAGAACAATTTTCCCGCGGGTGTGATGCGTTTCCGCTTGCTCGTCAGCTTTGGCCGCCTCGGTTAACGGCAACACCTGCGACACGATCGGCTTGATTTTTCCCGCGTCGATCAATTTCGTGATTTCCGCCAGGTCGTCCGAATTCGGATGCGAAAAAACCGGCGCGCCGTGAAGGCCGCGCTTCTCGAGTTCCGCCGGATCGGCCCGCGAAATCAGCGTCGCAATGGTGCCTCCTTTTTTCATCACCCCATAGGTGCGGGCAAGTGTTTCACCGCCCACGGGCAAGAGCGCAAAATCAACATCGTGAACGGCGCTTTCCCAATTCGGTTTCGTGTAATCGATTGCCACATCGGCCCCGAGTTGTTTCAGCAAATCCTGGTTTGCGGTCGACGCGGTGGCGATGACCCGTGCGCCACGCGCCTTCGCAATTTGAACGGCAAAGCTTCCAACCCCGCCCGAACCGCCGTGGATCAAAACCGTTTGTCGGCTTTGTAATTTCCCGAGCGCAAATGCCTGCCACGCGGTCAGCGCAGCCAGTGGGACTGATGAAGCTTCGACGAAATTGAGCGATTTCGGTTTGATCGCCGATTCGGTTTCGTTCGAGATGCAGTATTCGGCCCAGCCGCCGCCCCAAAGCAAATAAGCGTAAACGGAATCGCCCACTTTCAGCTTCGTCACGGCCGGACCGGTCTTCACGACAACGCCGGCCATATCGTAGCCAAGAACCAGCGGCAAATGCGTTCCAAATTCCTTCGCATATTTGCCGCAGAGAATGAGCGGATCGGCCGGATTTACCCCGCTCGCAATCACCCGCACAAGAATTTCATTTTCCTTCAGCTCGGGAACCGGAACTTCTTCGATCTTTAATTTCTCCGGGCCGCCGTACTCGTGGGCGACGGCCGCTTTCATCGTTTTCGGCAGCGGCTGTGCGGTCGCGATCAACCCATGCGTAGCGATAGTGAGAACAATCGCGGTTATAAGCGTGCGCATTTGTTCACATCAGACATCGAACCTCTTACATCCGACATCCATCATTCTTTGGATTCTGGAACCGCTTTCTCCGCGGCCTTGAAACCGATTTTGGAATGAGTGCCATCGCAAAATGGTTTCTCGGTCGATGCGCCGCAGCGGCAAAGCGCCATGCGCTGTTCGACGGGAAACTTGTTGCCGTCCGCGTCCATCAATTCCACTTCGCCCTTCACGATATAAGGGCCATTCTTGATTGTTTCGATAGTTACTTGGGCCATAAACGAACTGTAGCCGATGTGAAGCTCGCTGAAAACGTTGTAGAGGCGGCTGTGTCAGCCGCCTGTCCTATAAATAGGCGCTTGGCACAAGCTCCTCTACAACATCACTATTCCAGCTCACATGAGAATGAAATTCTTTGTTCCGCTCTTTTTTCTCGTCGCTTCAGCTTTTGCTCAAACCGCCAAACACGCATTCACCTTTGAGGATATGATGAAACTCAAGCGGGTGGAGGAACCGGTGCCATCTCCGGATGGGAAATGGGTCGTATTCGCTGCGACCGATGTCGATCTGGAAGCGAACACAAAGATTTCCCATCTTTGGGTTGTTCCAGCAAAGGGCGGCGAATCGAAGCGATTGAGTCAAACCGCGAATCACGAAGAACGGCCGCGTTTCTCACCCGACGGGAAACGCTTGATCTGGACCTCAATGGCGACCGACCCGACCCAAATCTGGATGTGCGACTTCGATTCGACGGCGGGGACGCTGTCCGGCCAACCCCATCAGGTGACAAACATTTCAACTGGCGCCGACAGCGCAATCTGGTCCCCGGACGGCAAAAACATTGTCTTCGTTTCGGAAATTTATCCCGATTGCAAGGACGACGCCTGCAACAAGCAACGCGACGACGAGCTGAAGAAGAGCAAAGTGAAAGCGAAAATCTTCACCCGGCTGTTTTATCGGCATTGGACCTCGTTCACCGAGTTCAAGCGGAGTCATCTGTTCGTGCAGTCTGTAGAGGCGCCCGTCGCGGGCGCAGAAAATCAGAATGCGGCGGGCACGGCCGCCACTACAGCGAAAGACCTCACCCCGGGGGATCATGATGTGCCGCCTTTTAATCTCGGCGGTCAGGATATGTATGCGATTTCGCCGGACGGCCAGGAGCTGGCCTACACCAGCAACATCGACGAAGTCGAAGCGACCAGCACGAATGACGAAATTTTTGTCGTGCCAATGGCCGGCGGCACGGCAAAAAAGATTTCGACCAGCGCCGGCGCCGATGAAACACCGCTCTATTCGCCGGATGGAAAATATCTAATCTGGCGTTCCCAAGCGCGCGCCGGATTTGAAGCCGATAAATGGCGGCTTTTTCTCTACGATCGCCAATCGGGGAAAACTCGCGACCTTACGGAGAAATTTGAGCGATCCGTCGGCGGCTTTGCCTGGCGGGCTGATTCGCAAACGATTTTCTTCACGGCGGAGGACCATGGTGAAGAACCGATTTATGGATTCTCGCTCCCGGACAATCACGCGAGTGAAGTGATTCGATTACATGGCGACGATCTGGCCTTAACGAAGGAGGCCGTCTTCTTCACCCGAATGTCGATTGCTGCTCCGAACGAGATCGCGCGATTCGATCTCGAAGAATACGATAATGCATCGGGGCACGGACAAGATGTAGTGACGGCGCAAGCCGTCACTCACGTGAACGACGAATTGTTGTCGCAGATCGGCATGGAGCCGCTCGAGCCCTTTACCTTCAAAGGCGCGAACGACGAAGAAGTTCAGGGTTTTATGGTTAAGCCGCCTGGATTCGATGCGAATAAGAAATATCCGCTGAAGTTTTTGCTTCATGGCGGCCCGCAGGGCGCGTGGGGAGATTCCTGGACCTATCGCTGGAACGCGGAGTTGTTCGCGGCGATGGGAAATTACGTAGTGGTAATGATAAATTTCCACGGTTCGACCGGCTACGGTCAGAAGTTTTGCGATTCAATCAGCGGCGATTGGGGCGGCAAACCGTATGTCGATCTGATGAAAGGACTCGACTACGTGGAGAAGACGTATCCGTTCATCGACAAGAACCGCGAGGCGGCGCTGGGCGCGAGTTACGGAGGTTACATGGCGAACTGGTTGTTAGGCCACACCAATCGTTTCAAATGCATCGTGTCACATGACGGAATGTTTAACGCCGAAAGTTCGTTTGGCACGACCGAGGAACTTTGGTTTCCAAATTGGGAATTCAAAGGACCGCCGTGGAAAAATCGCGAGCTCTATCGGAAATGGTCGCCGCACGAATACGCGGCAAATTTCAAAACGCCGACGCTGGTTGTGCACGGCCAGCTTGATTATCGGCTGGATGTTTCAAACGGGTTCGACCTCTTCACGACTCTGCAGGTGCTGAAGGTGCCCTCGAAAATGCTGTATTTCCCGGATGAAGGTCACTGGGTGCTCAAGCCGCAGAATTCGCGGCTATGGTACAAGACGGTGAACGACTGGGTGGATCAGTGGTGTAGGTAGCGGCGACTGACCTCAGTCGCCAATGGCGGCTCGGTGATGCGCCGCTACCTGCGTCGTCGGCCGTATGAAAAGCCGCGATGACCGCGCCCACCGCCGATAGCGCGACGTCCGCCGACCGCTGATTCCGGTTCGAAAAGGATCGTGTAGAGATACGGAAAGTTTTCGAGCTTCAGCCGCGGGATTTTTTGCCCGATGAAATGTTCGATCGCCTGAAGCGCGGAAACTTCTTCGCCATTCATGAGGGTGAATGCGTCGCCGACGTTCTGGGCGCGTCCGGTTCGGCCGATGCGATGCACATAGTCTTCTGGATGCTCCGGCACGTCGTAATTGACGACGTGACTGACGCCGGCAATATCGAGTCCACGCGACGCGATGTCGGTTGCGACCATGACTTCGTATTTGCCCGATTTGAATCCTTCGAGCGCTTCAATTCGTTCGCGTTGCGTACGATTGGAATGAAGCACCGCAACCGAATGCTTGGCGTGCTTCAGAAAATGGGCGACACGGTCGGCGTTTTGTTTGGTGCGGCAGAAAATAAGGACGCTATCGAAATTGGTTCGCTCGAGTAGCGCGATAAGCAGATCGAACTTTTGCTCGGCTGCGACGGGATAAACTGCATGGGTGACGGTGTCGGCTGGCGAACGCCGGATGCCGATCTCGACCACTTCGGGATCGCGCAAGACCCACTTCGTTAGCCGCTCGATTTCAGGCGGCAGGGTCGCGGAAAACAACAGTGTTTGTCGGTCGGTGGAAATCTTTTCGACGATGCTGCGGACCTG
>JAJPJU010000069.1 GCA_021324035.1 Spartobacteria bacterium
GTCTTCACCCTGAACGACTGGGCGGATATCGCACACGGGCTGAAAGCCGCCGATCCGCTGGTTTCGTCCCGGCGCTTGTTCTGGTTCTCGATTTGTCTCCTGATCGCCAGCTTGCTCGTTTTTGGGTTGATCAGTGAACGTGTCGTTATTTTAGGTGCGATCGTTGCCTGGCTCGGATTTTTTTATTCTCACCCAAAGTTAAATTTCAAGGGAACGCCGATCGCCTCGTCTCTGCCGCATCTGCTCGGCGGGATCTTTCATTTTCTGCTGGGTTACGCCGTGTTCAGCGAGATCGATCGGCGCGGCATATTCATCGCGCTGTTTTTCGCACTGACTTTTGCTGCAGGCCACCTCAATCATGAGGTCCGCGACTTCGAACTCGATCAAAAGAATAATGCGCGCACCAATGCCGTCGCCTTTGGCAAACGAAAAACGTTCATCGTCGGACTGATCGTGTTTACCGGCGCGTATGTCTGTTTGTTTTTGCTCGGCTGGTTCTGGCTGGTGCCGCGCCCATTGATGATCGTTGCCGCAATATTGTACCCGCTGCATCTTTTCTGGTCGCTTCGCGTTCTGCGCAGCCAATTCCGTCCCGACGTTGTCGATCGGTTTCAAGTCCAATACCGATCGCTCTATGCGCTGATTGGAATCAGCATGCTTTGTCTACTCTTTTACAAATAGCGACTTAATGACTGAGCAGGTCCAACCCAGCGCGGCGTCAGATTCGGCGCCGCGCAGAATCGATCTGGTCGCCTGGCTCGAGTTGGTCATCGCGATTTTGCTTTCGGTGACGGTGCTCTCGTTCCTGGTAATCCGCGCCACCCATGCCGGCGCACTATGGCGGGACGAAGCCGCGACTGTTCAGCTGGCCCAAATGCCAACGATCAGCGATATCGCGTCGAACTTTCAGCACGAAGCTTTCCCCGTCCCCTTCCCGCTTCTTCTTCGCGTTTACACTGCTGTATTCGGCGGGAACGATGCCAGTTTGCGATGGCTCGGTTTCGCGGTCGGCACAGCCCTGGTTGCAGCGGCTTGGTTTAATTCACGCACAGCCAAAAGCCGTGGACCGCTCCTGTTTCTTTCTCTTTTTTGTCTCAACCCAACCTTTTTGACCTGGGGAACTTCCGTGCGCGGCTACGGAATCGGCTGCGTCTTTCTGATTCTGACGATCGGCCTTACTTCGAAGGCGATCCGCCAACCAACCCGTGGAAACGCGGTCGCCGCGACCATTGCAGCAGTCGGTTCCGTCCAATTCATGATCAATGCCATTCCATTGATCGCGGCCGTCGCGCTTTCAGCGATTGTTGCTCTTGCGGCGACCAAACAATTCCGAGACGTTGGGATTGTTTGTGCGTGCACTGCAATTTGCGCGCTTTCGTTCGTTCCCTATCTCCATTCTTATCTCGGCGCCGATTGGAACATTGTTCTCAAATATCCAACCGATTTCGGTTCGCTCTGGGAAAAATTGCAACTCGCCCTCCGGGAGCATTCGGTGTTCGAAGCGATTTTGTGGTACGCGGCGGTCCCCTTCGCAGTTATTGTCGCGGCTTGGAAGTGGTTGAGTCTACGCCGCCAAACATCATCCGAGGCAACGGTTCTGCTGTTTTTGATCGCAGTCAGTGTGTTCTCCATCCTTGCCTACTACGCGTTCCTAAAAATCCTGAGTTATGCGACGCGGCCCTGGTATTATCTTCCGTTGTTATGCGCCATCGCCGCTGCGCTCGATCTCGCAGCGGCAATACTGTCGCGCGTCCAATGGTTTCGCATCGCGCAAGTTGTCGTCGCCACCCTCGCCTTATCCATTCTTCCATTCCAAGTTTGGAACGTCCCGGGCCAGCGGCTTACCGACATCGATGTTCTCGCGCGCAAACTCGAACAGGAAGCCACGCCAAATGATTTGATTGTGGTGAATCCGTGGCATTTCGCGCCCTCATTTTATCGATATTACCACGGCACGACTCCGTGGATCACCGTGCCAACGATGAGCGAACACCGGGTTCATCGTTACGACTTGATGAAGGCAAAGATGGTTGAGTCCGATCCGCTGAGCGATGTGCGTTCCGCAATTCAGCAAACGTTGCAAGCGGGCAACCGGGTTTGGATAGTCGGCGGCGCACGGCCATTGGACCCAAACATGCCTCGGTTGGGTCCGGCGCCAAATCCCTACTTCGGATGGGCCGGTTACATGTCGTATTGGTCGATGGAGATCGGTTCCTTTCTAAATGAGCACGCCGGCAATGGCCAGGTCGTGATCGAACCGATGCCCGATGTGAATGATGGCGAAAACGTCCCGCTGTTGGTGGCCAGCGGCTGGAAGAACTAGTTTTGCATCGGCGGCGCTTTCAATTGAAACTATTTTCATGCTCGCCGAATTCGAAAAGCAGCTTTCGCAAACCCTCGAGGAAATAAAATCACAGGGTCTTTACAAGACCGAGCGCGTTATCACCAGCCCGCAGGACGCGCACATCGCGGTCGCGGGCGGTAAACGCGTGCTCAACATGTGCGCGAACAATTATCTCGGCCTCGCCGATAATCCCGAACTGATCAAAGCTGCCAAAAAGGCGCTGGATGATCACGGCTTTGGCATGGCCAGTGTCAGGTTCATTTGCGGCACCCAGGACATTCACAAGGAACTCGAAGCTGCTCTCACTACGTTTCTTGGCACTGAGGACACGATTCTTTATCCGAGCGCGTTTGATGCAAACGGCGGGCTTTTCGAAACGATCCTCACCGAAAAAGACGCGGTGATCAGCGATGAACTCAACCACGCCTCGATCATTGACGGCATCCGGCTCTGCAAGGCGCAGCGCTTTCGTTACAAGCACAACGATATGGCCGATCTCGAAGCGAAGTTGAAAGAAGCGAGCGGCGCGCGTTTCAAACTGATCGCGACCGACGGTTGTTTCTCGATGGACGGAACGATCGCCGATTTGAAATCAATCGTCGATCTCGCCGAAAAATATGGCGCGCTCACGATGATCGATGATGCGCATGCGACCGGATTTCTCGGTCCTAAAGGTCGCGGCACTCACGAATATCGCGGCGTCATGGGCAAAATTGACATTATCACCGGAACCCTTGGTAAGGCACTCGGTGGCGCGAGCGGCGGCTTTACCAGCGGTCGAAAGGAAATTGTCGCCCTTCTCCGGCAGCGATCACGTCCGTATTTATTTTCCAACACCGTCGCGCCGCCGATCGTGGCGGCCTGCCTGAAAACGCTGGAAATGTTGACGGCATCGACCGAGTTGCGCGACAAACTCGAAGCGAACACGAAATATTTCCGCGAAGCGATTACCAAGGCCGGGCTTACCATTAAACCGGGCATTCATCCCATCGTCCCGATCATGATTGGCGACGCAGCGAAATCGCAGAAGTTTGCCGCCCGCATGCTCGAAAAAGGCGTCTACGTCATTGGCTTTTTTTATCCCGTGGTGCCGCACGGGACGGCCAGAGTTCGGGTCCAGGTCAGCGCGGCCCATTCGCGCGAGGATTTGGAGTTCGCCGTCAAAGCATTCGCCGAAACGAACGAAGAACTGAAATAGCTGTAGACGCAGCCGGGTCGGCCGCAATCCGATGGAATTAAAACTCGAGCGTTGCACCATTCGCGATTGGCGAATGGACGATGCCGAGTCGCTGGCAAAGCACGCGAACAATCGAAAGATCTGGCTCGGATTGCGCGACGCCTTTCCCCACCCCTACACCATTGAAGACGCGAAGAAATTTCTGGAAGGAGGAATTTCCGGCATACCGAAACATCACTTTTGCATCGACATCGGCGGCGAAGCCATCGGCGGAATCGGTCTTCGGCCGGGCGAAGATGTGCACCGGCACACCGCGGAGTTTGGTTATTGGCTGGCCGAAGAGTTCTGGGGACGGGGCATCATGAGCGAAATTGTGCCGGCGTTTGTGGACTATTGCTTCGAAGAGTTTTTTCTGACCCGCATTTTCGCGATGCCACATTCGAGTAATCCCGCTTCTGCGCGTGTTTTGGAGAAGTCCGGATTTCAGTTTGAAGGCCGCTTGCACAAGCACGTGATTAAGGATGGCCAAATTCTCGATTCGCTTCTCTACGCGAA
>JAJPJU010000061.1 GCA_021324035.1 Spartobacteria bacterium
CGATGGTTATTGCGCGATGAAGTCGCGCACACGGTTGAAAATCCCGCCGAGGTGGATGATGAGATCCGCCATCTTTGCGCAGCGCTTGCCGCTGCAAACGCGTAGATCGAATGAGCAATTCGCGCAGCCTGTCCGATTCGCCACCGCCCGCGGATAAGCCAAACGATTCAACAGAACAATGCCAGCAGTGCGGAACAAGAACGCGATTGAACAACGGCTTGTGCGTCAATTGTCTCCTGGGCGAAGGCCTCGACACGGACACCCAGGCATCCACTGAGAATTTCGAGCGCGTGCTCGGCGAAGCCCAGGTGCCGGACCAGCAATGGCGCATGGGAAATTACGAAATCCTGGAAGAGATCGGCCGTGGCGGCATGGGCGTAATTTATCGCGCGAGGCAGCGGCATTCGCGCCGCATCGTCGCGCTCAAACGGATCCTGAGTTTCCACGCCGGCTCGCATGACGCCCTGGCTCGCTTCCGGCGAGAAACCGAGGCGGCCGCAAATCTCGACCATCCAAATATTTTGCCGATCTACGACGTCGGTGAAAGCGAAGACGGGTTGCCGTTCTTCAGCATGAAACATGTGGCCGGCGGCAGCCTTCAACAGATCGGACCGACATTGCAGTCCGATCCGCGCCGATGCGTGCAACTGATGCAGAAGGTCGCGAGCGCCGTTGCCTATGCTCACGGCCGCGGAATTTTCCATCGCGATCTCAAGCCTGGAAATATTTTAATCGACGAACGCGGCGAGCCGTTGGTGAGCGATTTCGGCCTGGCAAAGTCGCTGGATGGAAACAGCGATTTAACGAGGACGCTTACCGCATTCGGTACGCCCGGATACGTTCCGCCCGAACAGGCGACAAGTGCAGCCGCCGGCCTGACTCCGGCTGCCGATGTTTACAGTCTTGGAGCAGTCCTCTTCTATTTGCTGACCGGCCGGCCGCCATTTGTTGGCGACAATGCGCTCAACGTAGTCCGGCAGGCGGCCGACGCCGAAGCTCCCAAGCTCCGTTCAATCAAGCCTTCGCTCGATCGCGATTTGGAAATTATTTGCGCGCGTTGTTTGGAACGAGATCCAGGCGCGCGTTATCAATCCGCCGGCGAGCTCGCCGACGATCTCCAGCGTTGGCTCGAAAAACGTCCGATCGCCGCCCGTCCTGTTGGAATTCCCGCGCGAGTCTGGCGATGGTCGCGCCGCAATCCGAAACTGGTTGGCGCAGCCTTCGGCGGTTTGCTGATTGGCGCAGCTATAATCTGGTTGTTCAGGGAAAATGTTTTCCAGCCGCCGCCGCCATCGGCTCCGCCTGAGAAAAGCATCGCAGTTTTGCCGTTTGTCGACCTGAGCCAGGCGAAAGATCAGGAATATTTTTGCGATGGCATCAGTGAAGAAATTCTGCACGCATTGGCCCGCGTCGAAGGTTTGCGGGTGTTGGGACGTACCTCATCGTTCTCATTCAAGGGAACAAACGCGACCGCGTCTGAGATCGGGAAAAAATTAAATGTCGAAGACGTGCTGGAAGGCAGCGTGCGCCGGGACGGAAACCGGATTCGAATCACCACCGAGTTGATCAATACCCGGACCGGTTTTCAGCTTTGGACGGAAACTTACGACCGCGAAATGCAGGGTGTTTTCGCGCTCCAGGATGAAATTACCCGGGCGATCGTCGACGCGCTACAAATCAAACTCGCCGGTACCCTTCCCGCGCACCAGCAACGCGATCCGGAAGTTTACGATCTTTATCTCCGGGGCCTCTATTATTCCAACCGGGGCAGCCAGGAAGATCTTCAGAGCGCGCTGAGTTTGTTCCAACGTGCAGTCGACAAAGATCCGAATTTTTCAAACGCGTGGACCGGAATCGCCAAGGCTTGGTACTTTTTGGCCGGCGTTTACGTCAAACCGCTCGACGCTTACCCGAAAGCGAAAGAAGCGGCCCTGAAGGCGATTTCTCTCGATCCCAAAGATGCCGAAGCGCACTGCTATCTTAGCGAAACTAAACGCGTTCTCGATTGGGACCTGACTGGAGCCGACGCCGAGTTACAAAGCGCGCTTCAGATCGATCCCAATTCCGCGCCGGCTCACTTCTTTTCGGCGCTGCTGCCGCTCTTTCGTGGCGACGCGCCGGAAGGCCTTCGTCTGATTTTGGAAGCGAAGAGACTAGATCCCGTTTCGCCCATCATCAGCTACGTCGCCACCGCCGCGTATTTGGCCAACAACCGGGTGAGCGACGCAATCGTTGAGGGCCAGCGGACACTGCAACTCGATCCAAATTATTTCTATCTCGATTCCAACCTTGCGGCGGCTTATCGCGAAAATGGAAACTTCTCGGAAGCGGTTGATCTCTATACTAAGGCGCAAGCGGCCAGGCATTTGCCGAGCACCGGGCTGGCGGTCACTTACATTCGCATGGGCAAGATTGCCGAGGCGCAAGCCATTCTCGATCAGCTCGTGCAGGAAAGCCAAAGACGGTACGTGCCCGCTCCTTGCATTGCCGCGATCTATGTCGCGCTTGGAAAAAATGACGAAGCGTTTAAATGGCTCGACCGCGCCTTTGCAGAGCACTCCGGAATTTTACAATGGATCGCCTTCCTTCCTGAGTTCAGGCCGCTGCATTCCGATGCCCGCTTCCCTGCTCTGCTGAGACGGACCGGAGTTTCATTTGACCCAATTCTGTCGATCACTGAAACGGCGTTATCGCACGTAGCAGACCCGAACGCCGAAGAACATTTAGTTCTCAAAGTCGGGGTCAAACCACGACCAAAAACGGAGAATGGCCACGTCGTCAGGATTAGCGTTTCCTTTTATGACCTGACAAATGGGAACAAATTCGTACCCACGAGCGCGCAAGTCGGATACGACTGGCTCACGACCCCACGTGACTGGACCGATGCGACACCGAAATTTCTTGCCGCAACTTACGTTCGTCC
>JAJPJU010000076.1 GCA_021324035.1 Spartobacteria bacterium
AGGAAAAAACATAATCGGTCATTCGATATTGCGAGAGATCGGCATATTTCACGGCGCCAATGCCAATGATGCGCGAAATCTCGTTTTTTTCCTCTTCGCTCAAACCGGGATTCTTTTCGTCGATGGCTTTTCTGGCGCGAATGCACGCTTCTTCAAGCAATTGTCGAAGCCGCACGTTTTCGCCCGACCGCGTTTTCATCAGTTTGCGGTCTTCGCCCAGCACATTTCCAAACGGAATATGCCGGAGCTCCGCTTTGTGACCTTCCCGGCGCGCGATCTCGAAGATTTGTTTGAAATGGAGGGTCTGGGGAGCGCCGACCACATACCAAAGCGTGTCGCGATTCAGTTCGTCGATCCGATATTCGACCGTCGCGATGTCACTTGTCGCATAATTGAATCCGCCATCGCTCTTGCGAATGATGCATGGCTTGTCCGCCAGCTCGGGAATATTTGGAAAGAAAACGACAACCGCGCCTTCGCTGATCCCGGCGATTTTTGATTTCAACAGCCGCTCGACCACGCCCGGCAGCTTGTCGTTGTAAAAACTTTCGCCGCACTGAAGATCATAATGAACGTCGAGCAAATCATACACGTGCTCGAAATCCTGCATCGACAGCGCAACGCACTCGTTCCAAATGTCGAGGTTTTCCTTGTCCCCGGCCTGAAGCTTGACCAGTTCCTGCCGGCACGCCTCCCGCACTGCCGGATCGGCAGCGGATTTCGCGTTGGCTTCTTTATAAATACGGACGATTTCGGAGAGCGGACCGCGCTGGAGCGCATCGCGATCGAGCAGGTTCTTCCAAGCCCAGATCACCATTCCAAACTGGGTCCCCCAATCGCCGATGTGATTGTCGCGAATTACATCGTGGCCGAGAAACGCGGCAATTCTGGCCAGGGAATCGCCGATCGCGATGCTGCGAATGTGGCCGACATGCATCGGCTTGGCCACGTTCGGTGAACCAAAATCGATCACGATTTTCTTTGGCGACGCAGATTCGGCAACCCCCAAACGCTCGTCCGCGAACAGTTGAACCGCCGCCTTCGCCACCGCGTCCGCGCGCAATTTGAAATTGATGAATCCGGCGCCCGCAATCGACGGCGGTTCGGATAAATCGGCAACGTCGAGATGTTTCAAAATCTCTTCAGCGACCGCGCGGGGATTTTCGCCGCGTTGTTTGCCAAGGATTAGGGCCGCATTCGTTTGATAATCGCCAAAACGCGGATCGGTCGCTTGAGTCAGCTCCCCTGTGTTCGGAAAGCCGGCCTTCGCGAGCGCGCTGGCCAATCTGGCGGCGAGAATTTCCTGAAATGTTTGCATTCCGACGGACTGTAGCGGCGCTCTATGAGCGCCGAAACTAATTAGATCGGCGGTCGAAAAAGGCCAGTCCGGCTCGGACCCGCCGCTACAATTTATTTTGGCCCCGAACTCTGGAATATCGCCAGAATCTCTTCCGTCGATTTCGCGCTGGCGAGTCTGTCCCGCGTGGCGCGATCGTTCAGAAATTTCGCGATCGAAGCGAGGGTGCGGAGATGGGTTTGAAACTGGTTCTTCGGCACAATGAACAGGACCACAAACTTAACGGGCGCATTATCGAGAGCGTCGAATTCAATGCCGCTGCTCGATCGCCCAAACGCTGCGACCACGTTATCGATCCGATCGGACGAACAGTGAGGAATCGCGATTCCGAAACCGATACCCGTGCTCATTGTTTCCTCGCGCTGTTTGAGCGAACCGAGAATGCTGTCGCGATCTTCGGCTTTGATTTTGCCGAGCTGGACCAGCAAATCGATCAACTCTACGATGGCCGGCCAACGCTCGGTCGCCTTCATCTCGGGGATGATTTGCTCGGCCGAAAGTAAATTACCCAACGACATGCGGATTCGCGATTCGGGAGCGCAAGCTTACCGGGAGCGGTTACGTTGACAAGCGCATTTCAGGCTCACGAATCGCGGATTTTGTAATTCAATCGCCGCAAGAGCAGCCAGCGGACGCCAAACATATCCATGGTCGCCCGCCAGGCCCTGCTGCCGAAGCCATATTTCGTCTGACCGAAGCGCCGGGGCCGGTGATTTACCGGAATTTCGACCAATGTGAACCCCGCACCGCGAATCAGGGCCGGAATGAACCGGTGCATCCCCTTAAACGGGACGAGCGCGTCGGCACAGCCGCGGCGCATCGCTTTCAGGGTGCAACCGGTATCGCGGACGTAATCCCGAGTGAACCGGCTGCGAACAAAATTCGCGATTCTGCTCGTCAACCGTTTGCTGAGCGTGTCTTTGCGCCGGGCACGGAAACCGCAAACCAAATCCGCGCCGCGTGAAATTTCGGCGATTAATCGCGGAATGTCCGCCGGATCGTTTTGCAGGTCACTGTCGATCATCACAATCGTTCGGCCTCTGGCCGCTTTGATTCCGGCGTAGAGTGCTGCGCTCTGGCCGGTGTTTTTTTCAAACCGCAGAACGCGAACGTTGGCTGCGCGTTCGATACTCTCGGCGCTCCGATCGGTCGATCCGTCGTCAACGAAAATTAACTCATAATCCAATCCGGCCAGCGCCGCGCGAAGCTCCGACTGCAGGATCGGCAGGTTTTCCTCCTCGTTGAAAACAGGAACGACGACTGAGATTTCCGGCGAGTCGCTCATAACGGGAGGGTTTTGTAGTGGCGGCAGAGAAAAACCTGCCAGTAGCGCACGTGTTCGCCAAACCGGCGAAGCTCGATCGTCCCAACGAGCTCGGTCGACTCAAATGCCGCCTTGATATTGTGAGGCGGATTTTTTCCGAAGTTTCGGATCAACAGCGCGCTGCGGCCCACAAACGGATTTTCGCCTTTTTGCTCGGTGAATGCCTCATCGGGAGATTGATTCGGCTTCGCCGGAGCGTCGACAAACTGATCGTAGCGCGGCCAGAACGAAAACTCATTCACCAGGTCCTGCGACTCGATCAAATAACACGGCGGATGTCCCGGGCCTTCGACACGTTTGTCTTTCAAGTAAAACGAAATTTCGGACGCGCGGTGACGTTCGTCCGCAATCAAAAATAATTTCTCGCCAAGTTTTGATTCCAGATCGGTGCGAATTCTCTCCACTTCGGCCGTCATGGATTCCCAGCCTCGCAAGCGATCGCTCGGGTCGCTTCGGAAAAATCGAATGCCGGCACTCCGAAGGATGTCCGAATCCATCGAGAACAAACTAATCGCAAAGCCCAATAGAATTGCTGCCGTGCCAAAGATGCGAACGCCGCGTTGTTCGATTCGTTCGTTCCAATAGTAAGCCGTCAGCAAACCAAAACTGACAAATGAGACCGCATCCCAGTTGGGCGTCGCGACGTGATTAAGCGAGATCAGGAAATAAAATGCCGTCACCGGCAACCCGAACCAGAAGAGAAACAAGATCTTGAACTGGTGATTGACTCGTCGCCAGCTGCCGACCACCGCCCAGACCACCGCGGCAAAGAGCAGCGGCGAGTAAAAGATGAAGTGTTCCCCGAAAAATTTCAGAGGCTCAAGCGGCCGGAAACCGACGTCTTCAGTCAAACTGCCGCGGGTCCGCAAATGAAGAAGCGTGATCCAGGCGTGTTGGGCGTTCCAAACAATTGGCGGAATTGTGCAAATGACGAAAATTCCGAGCAGGCAGTACAACCCTGGCTTTTTGAATTCCTGGCGCAACCTCGGCGCGAAGGCGAGAACCAGCAGAACGCAGACTATTTCGAACGCGTTCGTGAATCGGCCAAGAAATCCAAGGCCGATGAGCAGGCCGGTGAGCGGCCAGTAAAATGAAAAGCGCGGGCTTTTTTCCACTGCCAGCCAAAACGTGAACATCGCCGCTGTCCAAAAGAAGATCGACAGCCCGTCCGTTGTGATGACGAATGCGCCGATCGTGAAAATCGGGGCGACGTTGAGGGCGATTGCCGTCCAGAAGCCGACATTTTCGCTGAACAGCCGGCGTCCGAAATGAAATATCAACAGACTGCTCGCCCCGGCGAGGATTGGACTCCAAAAACGGACGCCGAATTCCGTGGGACCAAAAATCGCCGTGCTCGCGCGAATGGCGAACGCGATTCCGGGACCTTTGCTGAAATAACCGGGGGCGAGTCGCTCCGACCACATCCAATAATGCGCCTCATCGAACTCGAGATCGGTTGAGCCCAACATCGACAATCGGACCAGGGTGAGGCCGATGATGAACAACCAGATTGCGCGAGTCTTCGTCATTCCGCCCGATTGATCACCAAACCCGGATGGCCCGCAAAAATTTGCGGCGCAAGTCTTGAACCAAGCTTTCGCCAGAGCAATTCCAGCAGCGCGAGAATAAAAAACGTTTCGGCCGCAGCCAAAAACACCGTCCCGATTACATCGCTCGGCCAGTGCGCCCCCAGATAGATTCGCGAATAGCCGACCAGCGCGGCAAAAATCCAGTAAAGCCAGCCGCGCTTGTAGAACAACGTCAAACAAATGCCGGCAATGGTATTGTTCACCATGTGGCCGGACGGAAACGAAGGGTCACCTCGCCTGCGATCGGATTCGTCGGAACGACGCACCACCGGTTTCTTGAAGATCGACATAAACTCGGGCCGCCCTTTTTCCAATCGAACCATCCGCACCGAATCGACGTGCTTTGGCCGCGGCCGATTGATTAACGATTTCAACGCATTGGTGACCGGTTCCGCGATCACAATTGCGATGAGCAAACAACAGACGCAGGCTCGCGCTCTGAATCCGCCGAAGACCAGGGCGGCAAACAGGATTATTATGAGCAACGGTTTCCAGACATCGGCATCGCTGATCGCGGCCATGAACAAATCAAGGACCGGATTCGTCCACTTTTCGTTGATGGCGTGAAAGATCGTTACGTCCATTAAGGGCAGGTTGCGAAATGTAGCTTTAAGTGTGAATGACCGAATGACGAATGTCTAATGACGAAGGAATAACGAGATCCAAATGCCGGGTAAAATCCGGGGTCTCGCTTCGCTATTCGAGGATTCGGGCTTGTTTCGTCATTCGTCATTCGTGCTTCGTCGTTTCTTTGGGGCTTACTGCATTCGCTTCGGCGGCGCCAACACCCAGTGCCCAGGAAATTCTGGAATCAGTTCGAATGCTTGAAACCCGACAGCAAATCGACCTCGACGGCCAACTTCGCCAGGACGACAAGGTGGTTCCGTTTCACATCAATCAAAACGGACCGGTAATTCGATATTCGTTCACCGACCCGGACGAAGTTGTCGAGTTACGACTGAGTGAGAATTCGTCGCGCCTGGATTTGGCGACCGACTCCGGCAGCGAAAAGTTTCCCGCTGAAAAGTTGGACGAAAAAATTCGCGGAACCGGCGTCACCTATGACGATCTCGCCCTGAGGTTCCTTTACTGGCCAGGCGGGCGCGTCCTTGGCGACGAAACGGTGCATGCGCGGAGCTGTTGGAAATTGCAATTGGCCGCGCCGACTCGCGATTCGCAATACGCGAACATTTTTCTCTGGGCCGACAAGAAGACGGGCGCACTCATGCGCCTCGAAGGCTACGACGCGGACGGCAAACTCGTGAAACGATTCGAGGTCGTTGCGACCCAGAAGATCGACAAGCGTTGGTTTCTAAAACAAATGCGAATAGAGGAAATGCAACCTGGCACGAACAAGGTCCAATCCCGCACTTACCTCGAGATCAAAAAATAATTATTTCTGATCGCGGGCCGCTTTGACGATTGCGGCGAAACTGCGCGGATCAAGACTCGCGCCGCCAACCAGCGCCCCATCGATGTCCTGCTGACCCATCAGCTCCTGAGCGTTCTCCGATTTCACGCTGCCGCCGTACTGGATCCGGATCCGGTCCGCGGTTGTTTCGTCGGACATTTCGCGCAAAGTCTGCCGGATAAACGCGTGCGCTTCCTGCGCCTGTTCCGGCGTTGCATTGCGACCGGTCCCAATGGCCCAAACTGGCTCGTAGGCGACGACTGTTTCCTGAAGTTCTTTTTCACTCAGGTCTTTCAAACTTCCCCTAAGCTGGATCGACAATATTTTTTCGACATTGCCTTTGTCGCGCTGCTCGAGCGTTTCGCCCACGCAAACGATCGGCCGCAACGTCGCTTCATGTGCAGCCCGGACTTTTTTGTTCACGATTTCATCCGTCTCCCCGAACAAACGGCGGCGTTCGCTGTGACCGAGAATGACGTAGTGGATAAACAAATCTCGCAATAATGCCGCGCTGATTTCGCCAGTAAACGCGCCGTTTCGCTCCCAATGCATGTTCTGAGCGCCAACCTTGATGCTCTGCGATTTATTCTCCAACAATTCGGTCACTTTCGCGAGCGCGGTGAACGGCGGAATGATCACGATCTCAACCTCCCGAATGTCGGCTGCGTCGAGCAGGAATGACTCAATGAAGCGGGTCGATTCACCGAGAGTCATGTTCATCTTCCAGTTCGCCGCTACGATTTTTTTACGCATAAATTTATTGCACCACGAAGATCACGTAGGCCACGAAGCAAAGAGAAACCAAATCCAATCTTCGTCGTCTTCGTGTCCTTCGTGGTTATTTATCAGTTAACGCTGCCACTCCCGGCAGTTCCCTCCCCTCGAGTAATTCCAGCGAAGCCCCGCCGCCGGTCGAAATAAAAGTCATTTTGTCGGCCAGTCCCGCCTGTTTCACCGCCGTCACCGAATCGCCGCCACCAATGATCGTCGTCGCATTGGACTTCGCCATCGATTCGGCAATTGCAATCGTGCCTTCCGCGAAATCCGGGATCTCGAAGATCCCAACCGGCCCATTCCACAAAATCGTTTTCGCTTTGGCGATTTCTTCCTGAAACAGCGCAATCGTCGCCTTGCCGATATCGACCGCCTGCCATCCTTCGCTAATTCCATTGTCGCGCGACAGCCGGCTGGTATTTCGAGTAGGGGCGCCCGCCTTGATCTCCTGGGTTTCGAGAGCATCGATTGGGACCAAAAATTTCACGCCGCGTTCTTTTGCAAGATCGACGAGTTCTTTGGCGAGACCAGTCTTGTCGGCCTCGACGCGGCTTGCGCCAATCGGAATTCCTTCGGCTTTGAAAAAAGTGTTCGCCATTGCGCCGCCGATCAGGATCGCGCCGGCCTTTTCCATCAACGCCTTCAGCACGCCAATTTTGTCCGACACTTTAGCCCCGCCCATGATGACCAGGAACGGTTTCTCGGGTTTATCGAGCTCTTCGTGGAGATATTTCAACTCCTTCTCCATCAAAAAGCCCATGACCCGCTCGTTCACGAACATCGCAATGCCTGCGGTCGATGCGTGCGCCCGATGCGCTGCGCCGAAAGCGTCGTTCACGTAAATATCCGCCATGTCCGCAAGGGCGTGGGCAAACTTGGGATCGTTAGCTTCTTCCTCGGGCTGAAATCGAAGGTTCTCCAGCATCGCTACATCGCCGTCGCACATAGCGCCGACGATTTTCTCCGGCACTTCGCCGGTTGTGTCGTGACTAAACAGGACCGGCTGATTGATCAAGGTGTGCAAATGGTCCGCCACCGGCCGTAACGAATACTTCGGGACCCGTTTGCCTTTCGGCCGGCCGAAATGCGACATCAAAATCGTTTTTGCTTTGTGCTCGCGAAGATAGTTTATGGTCGGGAGCGCCTCCCGAATGCGGGTATCGTCGGTGATCTCAATCTTGTCGCCGTCTGCTTTGATCGGCACATTGAAATCGACGCGAACCAGGACGCGTTTCCCGCGAACATCAACATCATGGAGTGTAAGTTTTGCCATTTCGAACTAGACAGGATTAACACGATTCACAGGATTGGTTTCCTGAAATCAATCTCAGTCCTGTAAATCCTGTCTCTCTTACTTCGACAACATTTCCAGCATCTCGACGCAACGATTGCTGTAACCCCATTCGTTGTCGTACCAACCGACGACTTTCACGAAACGGTTGCCGAGCATGATCGTCAATTTGCTGTCGAAAATGCAGGAATGCGGGTTGCCGACAATGTCCTGCGATACCAGCGGCTCGTCGCTGTATTCGAGCACGCCTTTGTAACTCTTATCGCTGGAGGCTTCCTGGAACGCTGCATTGACCGCATCAACCGTCGCATCTTTCTCGAGGACCACGGTGAAGTCGGTCACCGAACCGTCAGGGGTCGGCACGCGAAACGCGCCGCCATTCAGTTTACCTTTCAAGTCGGGAATGACTTCACCGATCGCCTTGGCCGCGCCAGTGCTGGACGGAATAATGCTGATCGCCGCCGCCCGCGCCCGCCGCAAGTCTTCGTGCGGAAGATCCAGGATACGCTGGTCGTTCGTATAACTGTGAATCGTGCTCATGAATCCGTGCGCGATTCCGAATTTGTCGTTCAACACCTTCGCGAGCGGCGCGAGACAGTTGGTCGTGCAACTCGCGTTGGAAACGATCGAATGTTTCTTCGAATCGTAGATATTGTCGTTGATCCCAATGCAAATTGTCGCGTCAGGATTTTTTGCCGGCGCCGAAATCAGAACTTTTTTCGCGCCGCCCTTGGCAATGTGAAGTTCGGCCTTGTCCCGGGAAGTGAAAAATCCGGTGGATTCGAGGACGACCTCCACGCCGAGCTTGCTCCACGGCAAATTGCCGGGATCGCGTTCCTTCAAGACTTTAATTTTGTGGCCGCGGACGATGATATTTTCCTCGTCGTGTCCGATCTCGCCGTCGAAACGGCCGTGGACCGAGTCCCATTTGAGAAGATGGGCCAGGGTTTTAGTATCCGTGAGATCGTTAATAGCCTGAATGCGCTGCACATGTTTTTGGTCCATGGCGCGCAACACGTTGCGGCCGATACGTCCAAATCCGTTGATTCCGAAGTTAGCCATAGGTAAATAAATATCCGAATTGCCGGGTTTGATTTCGACTGCCGAGCAATTCTTCAGCAATCAGGAGGGGCGGAAAAATAGAATGGGCAACCGGATGAAGCAATGGCGAAGTATCGCCATCATTTTGGCGATTCTGTGCGGGCAATCCGCGGCTTTTGGGGCGCGCGATTCTTCAGCGATGAAGCGGATCCTGGTCCTTGGCGACAGTCTGTCAGCCGGATTCGGCTTAAAATCCAGCCAGGCCTGGCCGGCGGTGATCACTGACAGGTTACGCGACGCAGGCTGGGATTTCGAAGTCACAAACGCGAGCCAAAGCGGTGGCACGACGGCCGGCGGCTTGCAGCGGCTTCCCCCTCATCTCAAACGGAAGGTCGATATCTTCATCCTCGAGCTCGGAATCAATGACGCATTTCGAGGCGTCCGCATTGCCCAAATCAAAAATAATCTTCAGGCGATCGTTGATCGCGTGAAACGGCGCAACCCGAACGCCCGCGTGATCATTGCAGGAATGCAGCTGCCTAATTTCGCCGAGGACGATTACGTTTTCGCGTTTGGCCAGATCTTCGCCGACGTCGCCGCCAGGAATAACGCCACCCTGATCCCCTATTTCCTCCAGGGCGTGGGCGGCGATCCAAACCTCAATCAACCGGACCGCGTCCACCCAAATGCCGCGGGCCAGAAAACTCTGGCGGAGAATGTCTGGCGGATTCTGGAGCCAATCGCGCGGGAAGTTGCGACCGGAACAGCCGCGGCGCGCGTTCCTTAATTGATGGACCCGGCCCGACCTAACGAATCCGAACCAAGCGACCCGTTTAACACCGAGCGCGCCGATCACGCGATTGTCGAAACAATCGAGATCGCAACTGCAGGTGAAGACTGCGATGCTTGCGTGCGCAAACTGCGTCCCGTGCTGATGAAAATTCAGGGAGTTCTGGACGTTGTCGTCGATCTCCCGAATGAGCGCGTCACCGTTAAATTCGACGCGCGGAAAACTCACGCGCCCGATTTGCACGACGCGATCCTGAAAAGCGGCTATAAACCGGCGGCGGCGGCGGATTAAGAAACGCCGAACTTCGAACGCCCAACGCTGAAGTCTGAGATCTGAATTCGACGTTCGGTGTTCGGCGTTGAGCGTTCGGCGTTTTCTTACTCCACCGCTGGTTGCTGCTGGGTCAGGCAATGGAACGTGCCGAGGCCCCAAATTAATTCGCGGCAGTCAATTCCAACCACGCGCCGTGTTGGAAAACATTTTTCTACGACCGACAACGCCATTTTGTCCGCGGGATCGGCAAATGTTGGAACGAGCACCACTTTGTTCGCGATGTAAAAATTTGCGTAACTGGCCGGGAGCCTCATTCCTTCACGAACAATCTTTTTCGGCATCGGCAACGTCGTGAGTTCGATTCCGTGCCCGTTCACTTTCATTTTGCTAAGTCGCGCCAGATTTTCCTGGAGCGGCTTGTAGTTCGGGTCGGCTGCATTCTCCTCGATAACTGTGACGACCTTCGTTTCGGAAACGAACCGCGCCAAATCGTCAATGTGGCCGTCCGTATCGTCGCCTTCGATTCCATCGCCGAGCCAGAGAATTTCGTTAGTGCCCAGAAAATCGCGAAGCCGCTGTTCGATTTCGTCGCGTGAGAGCTTTGGATTGCGGTTCTTATTTAGAAGACACGATTCGCTCGTCAGCAGTGTGCCTGACCCGTTCACCTCAATTGAGCCGCCCTCCAGGATCATTTTCGGATAGAAAACCGGGAGTTTGAGAAGTTCGGCGACGCGAGTCGGAACAACTTCATCCAACTCGAACGGCGGATACTTGTTTCCCCAGGCGTTGTAATCCCAGTCGACAACCGCCAGCTTTGGATCGGCATCGCGGGTCAGAAAAATCGGCCCGTGATCGCGACACCACGGCTCGTTCGTGGGGATCTCATAATAAGTGATGCATTCCTGGCGGGGCAGCTCGTCGAGTACGGCACGGGCTTCGGCTTCGTGCGCGCCATTCACGACGTTGATACAAACCGGCTCGCTGTCGGTCAGTGCGCCGACCATCTCGCGCAACGCCGGCAAGACGCGATCGAATGAGTCCGGAAAACTAATTCCTTCGCGACGCGGCCACGAGAGCCAGGTTGCGGAATGCGGTTCCCATTCCGCCGGCATGCGGTAGCCAAGCTGAGCGGGAGTTTCTGTAATCATTGCCAGAAACGTCGAACGCCGAACGCCGAACGTCCACTGCCGAAATCAGACGATCGTGTTCGTTGAAAGCGGTTTGTAAATCGCGCCGACCAACGCGCCCATGATGGCAAAGCAAATCAGATCCGCGGCGAACCACATCAGCAGGATGTTTGTGGTCAGCGGTTCGACAGCGAAGCGGATGATATTGATGCCGCACGCCAGAATCCCGATCACGAGGCCGTAACCAAAGCCGACGCCGGCACAATTGACTCCAACTTTGCTGACGTAAAGGCCAGTGAACGCGAAGGCGACGATGGCGTGGCCGAGAATCAGGACGGGAAAGATCGGTTCGGGCCGCCAAAGCGCACCCGTGGCATTGTACATCGGCTTCATCAGCAACCCGTGCCAGACGAACCCAAAGAAAAACATGAAAACGAACGCAACGATGAATGCCAGGAAACCTCGTTTGTGATTCATGCCGTCTTTTAGTGACAGCCAACGTTCATTGTCGATTCAAAATCCGGCGCGCGACCTTGGAGTTAATCTCGCAAACCCGGAATGTGTCCGTAACCGATAAAAGTCGGCCGCAACTTGCTCTCTCCGTTTGATTCGCGGTGTTGCACTTTAAAATCGAAAACACTTACCCCGTAACGTGATTCGCCTTCATAAACACGCCCGTCACTGGC